>JAGBUH010000240.1 GCA_017630915.1 Clostridia bacterium | reverse complement strand
GTTAGCAATGAAAAACATCGATTATCTTTATTCAGTAGATCCCGAAGTAGCAACTGCTGTTGACAGCGAGCTTAAACGCCAAAAGCGCAATATCGAGCTTATTGCAAGTGAAAATATTGTAAGCGAAAGCGTTCTCGCGGCAGCAGGTACAATTCTTACCAACAAATATGCGGAAGGTTATCCCGGACGCAGATATTACGGCGGATGCGAAGAAGTTGACAAATTGGAAACTATCGCAATCGAACGCGCAAAGAAACTCTTTGGTGCTGAACACGCAAACGTTCAACCCCACTGCGGTGCAAGTGCTAACCTCGCGGTTTTCTTTGCTTTCTTGCAACCCGGTGACACCGTTATGGGCATGAATCTTGCTCACGGCGGTCACCTTTCTCACGGTTCGCCCGTAAATATTTCGGGTAAATATTTCAACGTTGTGCCTTACGGCGTTGATTCCGAAACCCACCGAATCGATTACGACAAAATGGAAGCAATCGCGGTTGAATGTCAACCCAAGATGATTGTTGTCGGTGCGAGTGCATATCCCAGAATTATCGACTTTAAACGTTGCCGCGAAATCGCGGACAAGGTTGGCGCAATTTTGATGGTTGACATGGCTCACATTGCAGGTCTTGTTGCCGCAGGACAGCACCCCAGCCCCGTTCCCTATGCTGACGTTGTAACTTCTACCACTCACAAGACCTTGCGCGGTCCGAGAGGCGGTCTTATCCTTTGCAAAGAACAATATGCAAAGCAAATTGATAAGGCAATCTTCCCCGGTACCCAAGGCGGTCCTCTTGAACACATTATCGCGGCAAAAGCGGTTGCTTTCGGCGAAGCATTGACCGACGAATACAAGGAATATCAAGCACAGGTTGTTAAGAACGCAAAGGCGTTTGAAATCGCGTTGAAGGAAGAAGGTTTTGACCTTGTTTCCGGCGGTACCGACAACCACCTTATCCTTATCGACCTTCGCAGTATGGGTGTTACAGGTAAAGAACTCGAACATAATCTTGACGAAGTTCACATCACCGTTAACAAGAATGCAATCCCCGATGATCCTCAAAAGCCCACTATCACAAGCGGTATCCGTGTTGGTACACCCGCAGTTACATCTCGTGGATTTAAAGAAGATGATATGAAAATCGTTGCAAAACTTATCAAGTTGACTGCAACCGATTTTGAAAACAGCAAGGATTATATAATCTCCGAAGTCGAAAAACTTTGTAACGCTCATCCTATTTACGAATGAGATTTGAAGTTTTTACCTCTTTGCCCGATGATGCAAAGGCGATAAGAATCGACGTTTTTGTTGACGAGCAGGGTTTTACCGAGGAGTTTGACACCGACGATGAAAGGGCAATTCATTTCGTAGGATACATCAATGATAATGCGATTGCTACCTGCCGAGTTTTGTCAAACAGCGACGGAAGTTACTTTATCGGACGGATTGCGGTTCGAAAAGAATACCGCAAGAGAAACTTTGGTGCACAAATCGTTAATCGGGCGGAAGAACACATTAAAGCAAACGGCGGACACACCATATACATTCATTCGCAAGAGCAGGCTGTTCCCTTTTATACAAAAATCGGGTACAATGACACAGGCAAACGCGACTTTGAAGAAGGCTGTCCTCACCGTATGTTAATCAAACAAATATAAGTTTTACGGCTGTCACATATATTGTGACAGCCCTATTACTTGACAGAGTTATAGTTTTTATTGTATAATTAAACATCAAGTCAGGAGGCGTAAAATGTATAGCGGTATAATAAAAACAGCGGTCGAACACGGTGCTTTAAAGATAATTTTGTTCGGCTCGCGCGCAAAAGGAACGGATACAGAACACAGCGACATTGATATTTGTATTATCGCCAAAACCACTAACAAAAGACGCCTTGCCGCAACGATTTCTGCTGAAATTGATTGCGATATCCCTGTTGACGTTTTGGTTTATACTCCCGATGAATGGGAAGATTGTATTTCTGACGAAACGAGTTTTGCCACCAAAATTTTAAAGGAGGGGACCGTTTTATATGGATAGCAAAAGATACCAAGATTGGTTTTACAAAGCAAAAACCGACTTGCGCGGGGCACAAGTGCTATTTGAAGCTGATGTCGATAATTCTCTTGTTGCATTTCATTGCCAACAAGCCATCGAAAAGATGCTAAAAGGCTTTGTTTTAAAGCACACAAAAGAACTTTTGGAAGGTCACAGCCTTGTTTTTCTTATCCGCAGAGCGTCGCGTATTGACGAAGAAATGAGAAAATTCACAAAAGATTGCGCTTTTGTAAACCAGTTTTACATCGAAACACGTTACCCTGCCGATATTCCCGACGAGGTCGACGAATACGAAGTAAATGAATGTTTACAAACTGCGATTGAAGTTTTAAGTTACATCAACAATAAAGAAGAATCGGAGCAGAACTAACTATGCAAATTGCTTTTTCTGGTAAATTAGGAAGCGGAAAATCTACCGTTTGCGCTATTTTAAAAGAGAAATACGGTTATGAGATTTACAGCACCGGCACCATTCAACGCAAGGTTGCCGAGGATATGGGTATTTCGACGTTGGAACTTAACGAACGTATGAAGACCAATCCCGAATTGGACCACGTTATTGACGATGCGGTAGTTGAACTTTCACGCAAACGCGCAGGTGACAAGCTGATTTACGATTCACGTATGGCTTGGCATTTCGCTGAAAACACGTTTAAGGTTTATATGTACGTTGACCCCACCGTTGCCGCAAAACGCGTATTTTTAGCCGATAGAGGCGACGTCGAGAAGTATGAAAGCGTCGAAGAAGCGAAGGAAAAACTTATCGCACGCGGCGTTACCGAAAACAGACGTTTCAAGGATATTTACGGAGTTGACAACTTCGATTACAACAATTACGACTTGATTGTCGATTCGACCTCGGCAACGCCCGAACAAATCGCCGAAATCATTGTCACCGAAGCTGAAAATTACGAAAATGAGCCTTTCACGAAAACAAAGTTACGTCTTTCGCCCTACGTGCTCTTCCCTACCAAAACCTACGGAACTGACGACGGCGACGAGATTGTAATCGCTTTAAAAGATGGTTTCCATTTCGTTGTCAGCGGTCACGGAAAACTCGCGGCATTGCAAATCGGAACTGCCGGATTTGCGGAAGCTGTTTTATCGAAAGATGAAGTTTCTGTTTGTGTTGATCTATTAAACGAATATGAATCTGCCGCAGGATTCAAATACGAATCCATTCCCGAATAGATAAAATTAAAGTGCCGATGCAACGGCACTTTTTCATTTTATTTGATCAAATTTTAATTTTGAAACAGGTCCAAACGTTTGATTTATTGTTTTGGAAACAAATCCGTATGCACCTTGTAACAATATTTTCGCATCAAGATTTTCTTTATCAAGCTCACACAACTTCTCACGCATGGCGTGACTGGGCATTTCCAAACAGAAGTTTTGACGATAATCACAGAGATTACCAACGATATATTCGATTTTCGTATCGTTGATTCTCTTCAACCGTGCCAAAAATTCTTCTACCGAACCGTCGTTTTCATCTTCGGCATTAAGCACTGCTTCGTGAATATAATTTTTTGACGTTTTAACCGCAATAACGTAGGTTAAATTTTTCGGTTTTATTCTCTCCGAACGGTTTTTAACCAGATTGTACAAGTTGCCGAAATCTTGCGCGTCTTTCTTATCGATATAATAATACGGATCTAATTCACAATGCAATTTATTGACATACACTTCCAAATCGTCGCGAATGTCGCTCATTTCTTTCACAAACAGTTCTTCTTTTAACAATTCAATTTCGAAAAGACAGTTTCCGTAACGTTCGCGATTCATTATCATACTATATTCCGAAAACAGTTCAACAGAACCGAAAACCGCCCTTCCGATTAACCCACTCGCAACACTTAAAAGCGATTTTAAATCGTTAATGCTCATTCTTAATTCGTCATACATCTTATTATAAAGATATGTATATGCAAAACGTGTTTCGAGCGTTATTCGCAAAAAAACGAACAAATCGTCGTATCTTGAAGAAAAGCAATTTATCAGTTTCTTTGCTGTATTTAGATTTTCAATCATTTCAAACCCAAAAGCACAAACTCGACTGTCGCCGATAGCACTTCTTTGAGTTATATTAAAAACCGACTTAGAAATATCGTCATACAGAATTTCACACCTGAGTTTGCGCCATTCGTCAGGTTTATTTTTCAAGTGTGCGCGCAAGAGCAATAAATCGTTCCAAGTGCTTGTATTGTGATGCGATGCAAACTCCGACCAAAGCGACAAATTCTCGTCGGATTCATTCATCAAAATAGAACGGAGTTTGTTGATTCTCGACACGGGCGGAAGCGAATAAAGCATTTTGCGAACCAAATCATCGGCATGTTTATATCTATCGTAATCGATAAGGTTTTTATCGTACAATTTACGAGCTTGTGCTTGGTATTCCGCCATAAATAAATCGGTGCCCTGCTCGACGGTCTTTTCCAAAGTATTGAAATATTCGAGTTGAACGTTCGGCGAGCCTTGACTTAAATTCTTTCGCAGTTCGATAAGTCTTTGAGAAAGACTATATAAGTTTTGTTCCGCGACACCCATAAGTTCATCAATTGTCACACCAAAAAACGAGGCGATTTGCGGCAGTTTTTCGATATCGGGATATGCAATTCCTGTTTCCCAACGCGAAATCGATTGAGGCGTCACAAACAAAACTTTCGCAAGGTCACTTTGCGATAAATTACGTTGTTCGCGAAATTTTTTAATATTTTCGCTTATCTTCATCACGTTCACATCCTAATTTTTTCTGTGTTTATTTTACAACAGACATATATAATAGTCAAGAAAGTGTTAAGTTATATTCATAAACCGACAGTTGATAAAGAAAAATCGCCAAGATTAACTTGGCGATTTTTTAGCTTTATGTTTTAACGCTTATCTCTTATTGAGCATGCTGAGGATATCATCGATATCGCTATTGGTGTCTTTTACAGTTTCTTCGGAAGCAGTTTTAGCTGCTGCTTCTGCTTGTTGCATTTGACGGCGAACGTCTGCACCCTTCTTATCAGCATCAAAGCCGGTAGCGATAAGAGTGATACGCATTTCGTCTTCAAGTGTGGGATCGAGAGCCGCACCGAAGATGATGTTAGCATCGGGTTGTGCTTCGCTGGTAATCATAGCAACAGCGGAATCGATTTCATCAAGACCGATATCGGGAGAACCGGTAATTTGAACAACGATACCCTTCGCGCCGCTGATATTGGTTTCGAGCAACGGACTGGACATAGCCATCTTAGCAGCTTGTTCAGCTTTATCCTTGCCCTTAGCAGCACCAACACCCATGTGAGCGAGACCTGCGTTAGCCATAACAGCAGAAACGTCAGCAAAGTCAAGGTTGATTATACCTTCAACGGTAATGAGTTCGCAGATAGATTGAACGCCTTTACGGAGAACGTCGTCAGCTTCTTGGAACGCGTTGAGGAAGGTAATCTTCTTATCGGTGAGAAGTTTAAGTCTTTCGTTAGGAATAACGATGAGAGCGTCAACGTTTTCGGAAAGTTTTTCGATACCAGCTTCTGCTTGTTGCATACGGCGTTTACCTTCGAAAAGGAAGGGCTTGGTAACAACAGCAACAGTAAGAATATCGAGAGATTGAGCTATTTTTGCGATAACGGGAGCTGCACCTGTACCGGTTCCGCCACCCATACCAGCGGTGATAAATACCATATCAGCGCCTGTGATAGCTTCGGTAATTTCTTCGATAGATTCGTCAGCGGCTTTTTCGCCGAGTTCGGGATTTGCACCAGCACCGTGGCCCTTGGTGATACGATCGCCGATTGCGATCTTGGTAGGAGCACTGGATTTAATGAGAATTTGGGTGTCGGTGTTAATATTGATAAATTCTACGTCCGCGTTTTCGATAGCAGAAATCATACGGTTGACGGCATTACCGCCACCACCGCCCACGCCGATGACCTTTATGACCACCTTATTGGGATCTTCGATCATGTTTTGCATATTGAACCTCCAAAAAACTTATATCTTATTTTCATTCACTATATAATATAATATGTTTTCTCTTGAAATGCAAGAGTTTTTTTCGTTTTTCTTTAAAAAGAGCGTTATTTTTTAAAAATATTTCTTATTTTTGTCGAATTATGACAGCGCAACAGAGGCTTCGCGGTGATTTGACACGTCAATCTTCCCTTTTGCATCATCATCGAGTTCATCGATTATGCCAACCAAGAAACGTATTTTTATATCGATATTCTCGGTATCGCCGAGATAAACTTCGAATCTATCGTCATAATTTATATAAATATCAAATCTCGACCTAACATCGACATCTTTTATTTTCGATTCGATATAATTCGCTTCGAACGACTGATAGAGTGTCAATAATGCATCAAGCGTACGTTCGTCTACAAATTCCATTTGGTTACCGACAATGCAACGGCGGACGTTTTTTAACGACAAACCCGTTAATTCCG
>JAGBUH010000239.1 GCA_017630915.1 Clostridia bacterium | reverse complement strand
ACAACACCGCGTTTTTCCCGAACACGCACTATATCGACGTTATTTATCTTGCTTTGCATTCTTAATCGCTTCAATACGCGCTTTCTTTGCCCTTGCGCGTTTTTCGCGATTTCTTTCCAATCGGTCGTCATCTCTCGGCGGTTTTATTCCTGCTTGCTCCAATGCGCGAGGCCAAGGACCTAAAAACGCCTTGATGGCAACAACTTCCCGAGCCTCACAATCCGAACGTTGAGGGTAACGAGAAAGACCGTTCGTTTGCAATTCTTGATATTTATTTTTAAGAAGTGTAATACAATCTTCTTTTGGGTATTTTTTATCAGACATAAATCCTCCGAAATACAAAAACGCCTTTACCGAAAAATACGGTAAAAGCGTAGCTATCCCATCAACTGCAAAAGGGCACAAAATACCCATACACTTGACTAAAACGGCTACGCTTTTCATATCCAAAAACGTGATTCGCAAAAATGCGATTAACCTTCGCTTTTGCTTGGTGAGTGTTCCGACTTATGAAAGTAATTTCAATTACGGTAATGATGGTTGCGACGGATTTGCACCGAACTTCCCTCTAATCCGCGATAACGCGGAACCAAACTGCGAAATATATTAAGTTCTGTATAATTTTATATCAAATAATAAAAAAAGTCAAGGTTAATTATTTCAATTCGAGGTTTGGCATATTTGCCTTATATTCGTTCAGCACCGACGTCAATATTATTGACGGAATGGAAAAAATATGATAAAATATAAAGAATCGATTGACGAAAAGAGGTTTATCTATGAGCGGATTTGCCGGTTATATATCAAACGTTGGCAATATCGACGAAATGGCAAAATTCATTTCGCAAAATGGCAATGCTTTTAAATACGAATCCGAAAAGTGTGCATTCGCGTTGTCGGATATAAATGACAATATACGTGCTTTAAAATATGAAAGCGCAGACGGCTTTTTGATTGCGTTCCAAGGAAAGATTTATAATTCCGACGCTCTTAAAACAGAGATACAGATTGACGGTAATATATCCAACGATGCGGAACTTATCCTGCTCGGATACAAAAAGTTCGGCAAGGATATGGTCAAAATGCTCGATGGCATGTTTTCGTTTGCTATATATAACGTACGCGAAGACGTTCTTTTAATCGCGCGTGACGGTTGCGGAATAAAGCCGATTTATTATCACATCGGCGAAAATTGTTTTGTTTTCGCAACGGAAACCCGCGCCATTTCCGCTTTTTCGGGATTTAAAAAGGAACTGAACGAAGAAATTCTTTCGGCATTTTTGTGTTACGGTCACGTTCCGACGAACGAAACGTTATTCAAAGGTGTTTTTAGGCTTGAACCCGGTCATATTCTTACGTATAAAAACGGAATCATCGAAAAAGAATGTTTCTTCAAGCTTGAATTTGCAAACGCCGACAAGACCGAAAGCGAATTTATCGATGAAATCCATGCTTCCGTCGTCAAATCAATCGAAAAGCATACATCGGGCGTAAACTATGCAACCTTTTTGTCAAGCGGTGTCGATTCGTCTTATATCGCATCGACCGCAAAACCGAAGGTTACGTTCACAGCAGGATATTCCGACCGGAAATACGACGAATCTTTATATACAAAAGAACTTGCAGATAAGCTCGGAATCGAAAATCGTGTCAAGACTGTCACCCCCGAAGAATATTTAAGCGAGTTCGCGAAAATAATTTCTTGTATGGACACGCCCCTTTCAAACCCGTCGATGAGTTCGATTTATTTCGGTACACAAGCGGTTGCGGAAAGCGGATTCGACGTTATCATTTCGGGCGAGGGCGCGGACGAACTTTTTGGCGGTTACAATTCTTATAAAGAAGAAATATCGCACGGCGGATATATGAAAATCCCCTATGGTATAAGGCATTTTATATATCTCTTGACAAAACCTTTGCCGAGCAAAAAAATTTGATTTCTTTGCGCGCCGCGGTCAGAAGATACGCGATTACCACATCGGTCTTGACCGAATTTTCAAGGACGACGAAGCTCAAAAGATTATTAAAAACAAAAATCAGATTCATACAAAATCGGTCAGCGCCCCTTATTACGACTATTACGGCAACTGCTCCACGATGAAGCAACGCCAAGCGATTGATTTTTATTTCTGGCTTATAAACGATTTTGTTCATTGTGTGGTAAGAAGCGCCGATAATTTCGGGCTTGAAGCAAGATTTCCGCTTCTCGGAAGCGAGGTTATCGATATTGCGCGTTCTGTCCCCGACGAATATAAATTAAAAGACGGAATGACAAAGTGGATATTCCGTATGGCAGCGAAGAAAGTCATTCCCAACGATGCACATTCACGAAAGAAGCTCGGCTTCCCCGTTCCGCTTAAAGAATGGATAAAGCGCGACGATTTCTATGCTCAAATCAAATCGAAGTTCGATAGCGATAACGCCAAAAAGTTTTTCGACACATCGGCAATCATTAAAATGCTCGACGACCACAAATCAGGCAACGCCGATAATTACAAAAAGGTGTGGACAATTTATACCTTCCTTGTTTGGTACGAATTGAATTTCGGTTGATAAAAGATTGCGAATAAAAATAAGAAGATAGGAGAACAGTCCTATCTTCTTTTGTTTTATTCTATAATATGAAAATGTCAATCCCTACCGCCTTGGGCAAGAGGACAAGACGGGTCTGCCTTATCAAAGCGACCGTACACAGCATAACTCTGACAGCCCGCGCCGCCTTTACAAAGGTAGGAATATTTGCAATTTTCACACTCCGTAGGAATCCTATCACCCCGCAGATTCTTAAAAACGTCGTTGTGATAATAAACCTCCGCAAGAGTGGATTCAAAAACGTTACCGCAGATAATCGGCATTCTTCTGCAAGGCATAACATTACCGAATTCGTCAACGGTTATCAAACTTCTTGCAGCACTGCATGAATATATGCTTCCGTTCGTACCCAAAAATTGCAACGCTCGGTTAGATGCGACCTCGGTTTTGGAATGTAATATTTTAGTTATATATCCGCCCTGAGCTT
>JAGBUH010000238.1 GCA_017630915.1 Clostridia bacterium | reverse complement strand
TTACGAAGTCAAAGTGAGTTACACCGTTCCCGTATGGAAGTACACGCCGATGTATTGGCAACAGACCGATATAGCGCGGCGCAACGGATATGATGCCGAAATCGACTTTACCATTCGGGCGAAGTATGATCCGCTTGAAGCAACCGTCGGCGGTACAACTTACGATAATGTGCCGTCCGTGCAAATCACGCTTCGGTATAGTACCGATAACGGAACAACGTGGAGTAGCACAACGCTCGTCGGCACGAATAACACCACCGATGACACAATCGACTACACGGGAACGCCGTTGAATATAGTCAACACGGCAAACGTGCTTATCGAGCTGACGGCAAGCGACTTGCTTTCGACGGCTCCGCTTTCGTTGACCGTACCGAAAGGTGTGCCGCTGATTTCGTTTGAGGATGGCAAGATAACGATAAACGGCGATGTCGAGATAAACGGCAACCTCGTTGTCAACGGCACGATAACGCAGAATACGCCATCCACCGACCACACAATGATGATTTCGGGCAACGGTAATATTGATTACTGTTACATTGTTGATACCAACGGAGAAATGCCCGTGCAGTATTACACCAACGGGCAGACATTTACCGTTGCGGACGGCAATTTAATCAAGTGCTATGTAAACAATATGAGCAAGCGAGTAACGGTCAATGGTGTATCGCAAACGCTTGATAGCGGATTTTATGATTTCACGCCGACAAGCGATTGCACGATAACAATGACTTTTGCCATTGCCGATAAGTCGTGGATTGATATAACAACGAATTAAACAGTAAATAACCGAAAGGAGTTAAATATATGGTTTCTGAATACAAAGTCCAAGAAACAACTAACGCTTGGGGCAAGAATTGGGTTGGTGTTTCCACCTATACCAAGCCGACCGCAACCATACCCAACGAGGACGGTTTCTACGCCGCCACGAACGACCTTCTGCTTGAAGAAGATACGGGTAAGTTCTACTTCTACGCCGAAGATGGTGATTGGTATGAAGTCGGCTACAACGCCTAACGGAGGTCACTATGAACTACTTTGATACGCTATTTGCAAAAAAGCTCGCCGGAGGCGGCGGCTCTGTCAACCTTGAAGAAGTAACCAAATCGTACACCGCGAACGGCGACGACGTAATCGAGCCGAGCGAGGGGTATGATGGCATCAGCAAGGTCAACATCTCGGTCAACGTGGCGACGGGCAACCCACAGTTGAACGCTCCGACGATTTCGGTCAGCTCCAACGCGCAGGGACAGAGTTTGATTGCCATAAGCAATCCCGCGACAAACGGCAACTTCGTGACAAAGTATAAAATCTTCCTCGATGGCGTATTCCTCCGCGAAACGACGCAAACGAGCGGCAACGCCATCACCGACTTGGGCAACCATTCCGTCACGGTCAAGGCGTGCGGCACGAACTTCGACGACAGCCCCGCAAGCAACGCGGTCACGGTGAACAACTACGCGATAAGCGTAACGACCACGGACTGCGTGGCGGTCGTGGGCAACCCGACGCAGATAAGC
>JAGBUH010000237.1 GCA_017630915.1 Clostridia bacterium | reverse complement strand
GAGTCCGATCGTTCGTGGACAAGTAAATTTCGTACAGATTAAAACATTTTTCGACGCTGCATGGGACGAGTTGGATAAGACTTATCAATTCAAGAACGGTGACAACGTGGTCGAGATCGCAAGCAACGACGAGATCGTGGATTTACCATTTGAGGCGAGTGAATATCCGGGAGCTCTTGAGATTACAGTTATCGGAACGAAGCTCGACGTCGACGGTGTGACAGTTTTGAAAAAAGCGACGGTTAATTCGTTGCGTTATAAGGTGGCATGTAATAACGCGAGTGATGACGCTGATAATGTTGGTGACATTACGCCGACATTGGTTGAACAGATTCGACAAATCGCCGAGACCGCAGAGGATAAAGCGGAGGAGGCCGAGCGAATAAGTGCGATCATTTGGGAGGCCTACGAAAAAGGCGAGCTAAACGGTAAAGATGGTGTCGTTGGTCGCGATGGTGTATCTCCAACGGTTGAGACCGCGCAAACGTCAAATGGTGCGACGATCACAATCACGGACGCAAACGGACCACATATCATCGAATTGTTAAACGGTAAAGATGGAACGATGTCGTTTACTGATTTGACCGAGGCACAAAAGGAATCGTTGAAAGGTGATCCAGGTGTTGACGGAAAAGACGGTGTCGATGGTAAAAACGGCGTTGATGGTAAAGATGGTGTATCGCCAACGGTATCGACAAAACAAACGTCGACCGGTACAGATGTTACCATAACCGACGTGAAAGGTGCTCACACGTTTACCGTGTTGAATGGTAAAGACGGTAAGGACGGAACCGCCGGAAAGGACGGGGCAGCCGGTCCGAGTGGAGCCGATGGTTATTCACCGACGGTGACAGTTACACAAACCGCAACGGGAGCGACTATCACCACGACCGATAAAAACGGCACGACAACAGCAAATATATTTAACGGTAAAGATGGTGAAGGCGGTGGAATCGCAGAACTACCAATCGCCACGAGTGATACATTGGGTGGTATCAAAGTTGGTGACGGCTTAGAGATTACCGACGATGGTATTTTGAGCGCGGTCGGTGGAACAAACGGTGGTAGAACATTTGGCAAATGGACGGTTGCCGGAAGCAGTAACCCGGATGGTGTTAGTGCGATGGTGGCGACGCCGAACGAACTCAATACGATGAGGTCGTCTGAAAGTGGAAACCCAATTTTTGAAGCGGGTAAAACGTACATGGCGAGTGTATTTGTAAATGCGGTGAATTATAGTACTGTGAATGGGCGTTTGAGTTTATCAATTGAGGTTGACTCGACATCGTATGGTTTGGCGTACATTCTACCTGTACATCTTAATTATGGAACAACACCGACAATGATGTATTTACCATTTATCGGCGGATATGACGAGGATAAAGAAGGTTTCATAAAAGGTGTGGTTAGTGGAACAGTTAGTAGAGATGTGACAGCGTACACAATCGACATTCTCGTCGAGGAGTTAAGCGGAAACGATGGTGGCGTATCGGGTGACGGTATCACTTTAGAGGAAATGCAAAACTATGTTGATAATGCGATTGGAGGTGCGTTAAATGGCTCGTACTGATACATTGAATAATTTCTTAACAGATGTGGCGACGGCAATACGCACTAAAGGTGGTACAAGTGAACAACTCAAAGCAAGTGAATTTGATACCGCTATTACGAATTTACCGAGTGGCGGCGGTGGAGGTAGTGAGTTTGAGAGTGAGTTTATAGAGTGGTTGGAAAGCGATAAGACAAGCAGCGTAAGTTTAAAGCCATTGCCTAAAAATGCGACGAAAATTGGAGCGTATTCGTTTTACAAAAATGTTAATTTATCAATAACAAGTTTACCGCCGAATATTGTTGAATTGGGGACTTATGCGTTTAGTGGTTGCGAGAAATTAGCGTTGACCGCGTTGCCAAATGGTATCGAATACATACCGAATTATTGTTTTGCGGCGTGTTATGCGCTGAAACAATTAGTCATGCCGAAAGCGATTAAACGAATTGGGCAAATGACATTTAACCAATGTACCAATGTTACAGAGTACGATTTTTCAAGTGCAACACAAGTACCGACGTTAGATAATAAGAATGGTTTTAATGCTATAAATGCGAGTTGTGTGATTAAAGTGCCATCGGCGTTATATGATGAATGGGTTGCGGCGACGAATTGGGTTAATTATGCAGACAAGATTGTAGCTGTTTAGGAGGTGGCGATATGCTAAAATACGAGATTTTAGATGAAAAGTTTTGTCGTCACTATTCTGATGACAACAAAATGATTCGTAAAATTGGCACAGATGAGATATATAGCGAGGCGGTTGATCTTATGCCGTGTAAATATGAGTATGAGGAGACCGATGTCGAAATTCAAGAATAATTGTGATTTTTTAAGGAGGGGATCACATGGGGAACGCAGGGCGACCGCGTCAACCGATTGATTTGATTGTGGCGAAAGGTAAAAAACATTTGACAAAAAAAGAGATTGATTCTCGAAGGAAACAAGAGGTCACCGCGCCGACGGATAATATTCACGCGCCGGACTACTTGACCGAGAAACAAAAGAAAAAGTTTGAGGAGATCGCGAAAACGCTTGACGATATGAACATTATGTCGAATTTGGATTGTGAGGCGTTGGCGCGATACATTTCGGCGGTTGATATGTATGAGGAATTGACGAAAAAGGTTCGTAGTCCGAAACTGTTAAACGATCCGGAACAGTTGGAGAAGTACGCGAAATTGCAAGACCGTTACTTCAAACAATGTCACACGGCAGCTAACGCGTTGGGATTATCGATCTCGTCGCGTTGTAAGTTGGTTTTACCACCATCGGCAACACAAGAAGCGCCGAAAGAAAACAAATTCGCGAGGTTTACCTCGTGATTGAACCGTTACGCGATAGGGTTACGGAATACGCGCGGGAGGTTGTCGCCGGTAAGGTGGTAGCCGGTGAGTTGCATATCCTCGCGTGTAAACGACATTTGGACGATTTGGAGAAATCCAAAAGGGTAGATTATCCGTATTATTGGGATTTAGACGCAGCGAACGCCATTCTCGAATATGCGGAGACGCTAACCATTCTCGAGGGTACGGCTCCGAAACAATTAAAGTTAATTCCATCGCAAGTTTTCGACATTGGGGCGACGATGGGTTGGCGAAACAAAAATACAGGTTACAGACGATTTCGTCGACGTTATAAGTCGGTGGCACGACAAAACGGTAAAACGTTTGAAAACGGTATTTTGCTATCGTACATCGCCGGATTTAGTGGGTATAAGTACGGAAAAATATTCACGGTTGCGACAAAACACGCACAGGCGAAACTCGCGTGGGACGAAATAAAGAAATTTATCGAGGCCGACAAGGATTTGTCCGATTGGTTCAAAATTCAAGAGTACAAATCTTACATAACGTGTAAAACGACGGCTTGCACGATCGAGGCGTTGTCAAAAGAGCGATCACTCGACGACGGGTTCCGATCAATAGCGTCGTCAATCGACGAAATTCACCAACATCAAGATAATTCAATATATAAAGCCATTTACAACGGTACAAGGGCGTTAAATGAGACGCTCGTGTCGATGATTACGACTCGGGGTAGCAAATTAAACTCGTTTTGTAAGGAAATGGACGATTATTGTATCAATATCCTCCGTGGGACAGCTCACGCCGAGGATTTTTTTGTTGATATTTATGCGTTAGATAAAGACGATGACATTTTTAACTCGAAAAATTGGGTTAAATCAAACCCATTTTTAGCAACAACCGAAAAGGGTATGACCATTTTGCAGACCGACGCGAACACGGCTCGCGACATGGGCGGTTCCGATTTGCGCGATTTTATAACGAAATCTCTTAATATGTGGGTAAATAACGCCGATGACGCGTTCATTGACGTTGAAAAATGGCAACAAAGCGGCACAAATAAGACGATCGAGGATTTCCGAGGCCGTTCGTGTTGGGTTGGGCTCGACTTGTCATCGGGTGGAGACTTGACGACGATCGCGCTCGAATTTGAGGACGATAAAAAGTTTTATTTTTATAGTCATTCGTTTATGCCGCGCGGTCGACTCGAGGAGCATATCGCGACAGACTTAGCTCCTTATGATTTGTGGGAGAACATGGGACTCATCACGGTCACAGGTGGTCAAAGCGATTATAAAAACGACTATAAGTTTATTATTCAACATTTGAAAGAGTTACAAGAGACATACGAGTTGACGTTTTCGGGTATCGGTTACGATCCTCATAACGCCGACGGAATTTTGTCCGATTTGGAGACGTTCGGATGTCCGCTTATGATGATAACGCAATCGGCGCGATTCCTAAACGACGCGACGGTTGACATTCAATTATCGTGTAAGTCCGGACTATTGGAATACGACAAATCAAATGAACTTTTAACATGGTCCTTTACCAACGCTAAGACGGTTAAAAACAGTTTTGGCGAAGTTAAAGTTGATAAAGAACCAAAAGCTCGATTTAAACGTATCGATCCGGTCGACGCGTGTATTGACGCTCACACGATGTTATTAAAGAATCGTGAGGAGCCAATGGTCGACGTCGAGTCGGAGATGGACAAATATCTCGAGATGATGGGTTGGAATAAGTAAAAGGGAGGTGTGAAAGTGAACATAATTCAAAAAGGATTAAACAAAGTGAAAGAAATGGTCGTATCAAGTAAAAACGAGACGATGTCATTGCAACAATTGGTCGATTTTTTGAATTTGAATGGATATAACGGAAAAGCATTGTCCGAGGCGACATATTTTTCATGTTTGAAAGTGTTGTCGGAGGCCGTTGGTAAATTGCCGCTCAAGTTGTTAGCGTATAACGACCGAAACGGCGTTGTAAATGCGCGTAAAAACCCGTTGTATGACATTTTGAAAACGAGACCTAATCCATATATGACCTCGACGACATTTTGGTCCACAATCGAATATAACCGCAATCATTACGGTAACGCGTACGCGTTAATTCGTGGAGCCGGATCGAAATTGACATTATGGGTATTAGAGTCGGAACGCGTTACGGTGTTAAACGATAACGTGGACTTGTTTAATGGCGGTAAAAACAAGATTTATTACGCCTATTCCGGTACAGATAAGACTTACACGTTTTCGGCGGATGAGATTTTGCATTTCAAAACGTCTCACACGTTCGATGGTGTGACGGGTTTATCTGTTAAAGAGATTCTAAAAATGACGATTGATAGCAATAACCGCGCTCAAAATATGCTCAACACCATGTATAAGAGTGGATTTACAGCGAAAGCGACGCTCGAATACACAGGATCGTTAAGCGATGAGAACGCGAAAAAGTTTATCGATGGAATTAAAGCGTATGCGCAAAGCTCCGGAGATGATGTGAATCCGATTGTCCCGATTCCGCTCGGTGCAAAATTGACACCGTTAAACGTGAATTTGGCCGACAATCAGTTTTTAGAGGTCAAAAAATACACGGCCTTACAAATCGCGTCCGCGTTTGGTATTAAACCGAATCAGATCGGCGACTATGAGAAGTCATCGTATGCGTCGGCGGAGGCACAACAACTATCTTTCTACGTTGATACACTACTCTACATACTTAAACAATATGAGGAGGAGTTGTCATATAAGTTATTGAGTCCGGAGGAGCGTCAAAACGGGTTACACTTCAAATTCAATGTTGGTGTGATCTTGAGGGCGGACCTCAAAACTCAAGTCGATACGCTATCGAAAGCGGTGGGAAGTTTTATCTATACACCAAACGAGGCGAGAGCGTATTTGGACATGGAGGCGCGAGATGGTGGCGACCGATTACTCGGAAACGGGGCATATATACCGGTCGAGTTAACCGGCTCGCAATATTCCAATAACGCAAATAACGAGGGAAAGGAGGTTAACGAGGATGGAGAATAACGAATTTGTACTAAACAAATCCGCTCAAGTGTCAAATTTGGAGATTAGTGATTCGGATATGAACAAAATCAACAAATATACACTCGAAAAGCTATCAAAAGACGAGGTTTTCGTGTTCAAAGTAGCGATGTGTGATAACGAAATCGACCGCGATTATGAGGTCTTTACAATTAAAGCATTAAATGATATGGCGAAATTATTCGTCGGAAAAACGGTTATTAAGGATCACACGGCGCGAGCTGATAACCAAGTGGCACGAATTTACGCGACCGAGGTTGTTGCAGACACCACAAAGACCACGCAGCGCGGTGAAGTTTACACACAATTAGTGGCTCATTGTTACATGTTAAAGACCGAATCCAACAAAGACATCATCGCCGAGATCAAAGGTGGTATTAAAAAAGAGGTTAGCGTTGGTTTTAGATCTGAAAAGGCCGTTTGCTCGATTTGCGGAACTGATAACCGTAAAAAATGGTGTGACCATTACAACGGTAAAAAGTACGAGGGTAAATTGTGTTATTTCACAATGGAGGACGTGACCGATACATACGAATTATCATTTGTAGCAGTACCGGCACAACCTAAAGCCGGAACCGTTAAGAATTACGGCGTTGAAAAATGTGAAACACCGGAAGAAAATTCGGTTGAAAACGTGAAACCGGAAGAAAATAACGAAAACGTTCCGGAAACTGAAAATAAGGCACTTGAGGAATCGATGAATCTCCGTATGAGATTGGTTGATTCCTTTTTAAATGCAAATAAAAACTAATAAACGAATGGAGGAAATTATTATGAGCAAGAAAATGAGAGACATTTTAGCACAAATTGAGGCTAAAAAAGCAATGGTAAAGGGTTATTTAAACGAGGAAACAAAGGACCTTGAAAAAGCAACAGTATTAATGGACGAAATCGATTCTTTACAAAAAGAATATGAAATCGAAAAGAAATTACACGAGGACGAAATGAACGATGTTGAAGAAACAACAGAAAACAAAGTAGAAGAAAAGAGCGTTAAGGCAAGCGGATTCAAGGCAATCGCTAAAATGCTTTTAAAGAGAAACCTTGATGACAACGAAAAGGCTTTAATCGTTGGTGGTGCAAACGGTGAAAACAACTTGTTACCTGAAGATGTTAAGTTGGAAATCAACGAATTAAGAAAACAATATTTATCCGCTAAAACATTAGTAACAGTTGAAACAACAGACGCTTTAACAGGTGCTGTTAACTATGAAAAGGGTAACGTTAACGGATTGGTTGACATGACAGAAGGAGCTGAAATCGATATCGCAGACGCTCCACAATTCGAAAGAAAGCAATTCACAATTAAGTTTATGGGTAAATTGATTCCGGTTTCTCGTATCCTTTTAGGATCTGAAAAGGCTGGATTATTAGGTTACATCAATCGTTGGTTCGTTAAGAACGCAATCGTAAGCGAAAACGCAGCTATTTTCGAAACATTAAAAACAGGTAAAGAAGTTAAAGCAATCGTTGGTTGGGACGCATTAAAGACATCTATCAACGTTGATTTAGATCCGGCTTGTCTTGTTGACGGTGTTATCGTTACAAACCAAACAGGTTTCGCAGCTTTAGACGCTGAAAAAGACGAAAATGGCCGTGGAATTTTGGCACAAAACCCAACAAACCCAACTCAAAAGATGTTCCAGGGATTACCTGTTCACGTATTCGCAGACGCTCAACTTGCAAACGTAGGTGGAAAAGCTCCTATTTTCTATGGTTCATTGAAAGCCGGTGCAACTTTCGTAGAACACACAGCTCTTGAATTTGCGACAAGTGAACACTATTTCTTTGGTAAGAATCAAAACGCTTTACGTGTAATCGAAGGATTTGACGTAATGGCAACAGACGTAGACGCTTATGTTTACGGAACATTCGAAGGAACACAGGGAAACTAAGCGAGACGTTCGCGATGAGAAAATCCGCTCCGGAATATACCGAGGAGACATTGTCCGCGATGACTAAAGCCGAAATCGAGGCGTTAGCGATCGAACTCGGTATCGACGGAGTGAGCGTCTCACAAACTAAAGCGGAAATGATTACAACGTTTTTAGAGAATTATAACGGTTAGGAGGTTGAGATAAATGGGAGTAGTGACACGCGAGGAAGTTTACGACTATTTGGCGATCGATTTTGAGGACGCCGCAACCGAACGAACCGTCGACCGTTTAATCAAAACCTCCGAACGGTATCTCGAGGGATCGTTGGGGTTAAATTATCCGGCACATGATGAGAGAGTCAAGGAATTGGCTCTCCTTGTCATTTCGGATTTATACGACAATCGTAATTTGACAGGCGGGACAGATAAGCTATCGAATAGCGTTCGAAAGTTGGTAGCAGATTTTGAGTTACAAATTCGACTCGATATGAGATCGGAGGATTGATATTTATGAGTTTTTATAAACCTATTAAGATTTTAAAATATGATGAGGAATCGGAGACGTGGTCACCTATTGAGAAAGACGGTGAGGTCATCGTTTTTCACGCGAAAGTGAACAAGTCCGGTGGTTCGGAGTATTTGGGTAGTGGCTCAAGTCAATCGACAGCTCAAAAGGTGTTTAGAGTTAGATATTCGAGCGTTATCGCGTCGATTGAGCTAAACACACAGCTATATCGAATTGATTACGGTGGAATGATGTTCGACGTTGTCGATTATGACGACTTTAACGACCTACATCGAGAGGTTAAGTTGTTGGCGGAGGCGAGGGGTGTAAATGAGTGACATCCAAATTGATAAACTCGCCGAAACCATATCGACCGGACTTCAAAAATGGAGTCGTGAGGTTGAAGGTGAAGTGAAAAAAGCCGTTGACGAAACCATGAAAGAGTTGGTGTCAAACACTAAACGAGACGCGCCTGTTAAAACCGGTGACTATAAAAAGTCTATATCAAGCAAGGTCACCGTGAATAAAGACGGCGAATATCAAAAAACATGGTTTGTCAAGCCACCCCATTATCGTCTCGCGCATTTGTTGGAAAACGGTCACGCGAAACGTGGAGGTGGTCGAGTTGAACCTCGAAAACATATCGGTAAAAACGCGAAAATAGCTCGCGAAGAATTTGAGCGAAAAGTGAGGGAGGCGATCCGAAATGGTTGATTTGGAAAAAGAATTGAAAACGATCGGTATTAAATTCAAAAATCTATATTGGCAAAAGGCTCCGGCGTACCCGTACGGTATTTACGACGATGTGACTTTACATCGTGGGGACGATGAGAAATTAAGGGTTGTCGAACACAACACATCACTCGAATTATATTCCGAGAAGATTGACGTCGACGCCGAAAAGAAGATCGAGGGATGGCTCGAAGGTAAAGGGTTTGAGTTTGAAAAGAATCGTTACTGGATTGAAAGCGAGAAACACTTTCAAACGGTGTACGATTTTGAATTTATAGAAAAGAAAGGAGCTTAAAAATGGCTAACAAAGATAAAATCACTTTAGGAAGTGGAAAACTTTATTGTGTAGAGTATACCGGTGAGATTCCGGAGGACGCAACAATTGAAACTGAAGAAAACAGATTAGGTTATGTGTCCGGTGGTGCTACTCTTGAATATGCACCAACATATTACGAAGCAAAGGACGATTTAGGATATGTTTCTAAGACAATCCTAACTCAAGAAGAAGCAAAGTTAAAAAGCGGTGTAATGACATTCAACGGTGAAACATTGACAAGATTATGTTCAACCGGACGTGTTACAGAAACCGACGGTAAGAGAACCGTTTTAATCGGTGGAGCTGGTAACCAAGACGGTAAAGCGTATATCATTCGTTTCGTACATGAAGATCCAGTTGATGGTGACGTTCGTGTGACAATCGTTGGACGTAACGAGGCCGGCTTCTCATTGAGTTACGCTAAAGATAAAGAAACTGTTATCGACGCAGAATTTAAAGCATTGGCGAAACTTGATACAGAGGGAACACTAATCAAATACGAAGAAACAATCCCAACCGAGGGTTAGTAGTTTAATGACGAGGAGTTTGACCGCTCCTCGTTTATTTTTTTAAGGGGGGTACATGAAGATGGCACATGAAATGAATTTAGATTTACGAAAATCAGTAAAACAATATATGAAATTGACATTAATGGATGGTAAAACTATTGAAATATGTAAACCATCCAAAAAGATTTTTAATTTGATCCGACCGTTGGCGGAGTCATTTAACGCGTTAGAAAATGCGGAGTTATCGGAAACGGATTCATGGGAGGTACTCGATACGATTTACGACTTTATGTCAAAAATATTGAGTCATAATCTTAAACGTGAAGTGATTTCCGTTGAATATGTTGAGGAAAATCTCGACGTTGATGATATTAAGACCATTTTAGAGATGTATATGCAATTTGTGAATGGTCATTTAGAAACGGCAAAAAACTAACTCTCCCGTATTATCCAATCGAGGAGACATCCGGTCATAAATACGAAATAAGTACGTTTTATGAAAAGTTGGTTGCGGATTATACGGGGTTAAATTTTCTCGAAATCGAGGAGTTGGATTATATAGATTATTTGCAATATAGATTTGACGCGTTTGTTTCGAAAATGAACGAATCGGAAAAAGGTCGGGAGTATTTGGATAACGCGTGGGCACTAACACAAACGGCTCCGGATCGAAAAACATTACGCGAAAAATTTTCAAGCAAAAATTAAACACGAAAGGGTGGTGAAATATGGCGGGAAATATTAAAGGAATCACCGTCGAGATCGGCGGAAATACCACACCTTTAAATGAGGCGTTACAAGGGGTTAATAAACAGGCGAAAGACTTACAAAAAGAGCTCGGTTTTGTGGAAAAGGCGTTAAAAATTGATCCGAAAAACGTGGAATTATTGACGCAAAAACAGGAACTTTTGAGGGAGTCCGTGTCAAATACGGCGGAGAAATTGGACGTTTTGAAACAAGCACAAAAGAAACTCGACGATGAAATGCAAGCGGGACTCGAAGTTGACGCCGAACAATATCGACAATTACAACGTCAAATTGTCTTTACCGAGGATAAACTCGAGGGATTGACGACCGAATTAAAGAATTTCGGCTCGGTGGGAGCTCAACAGATCGCCGAGGTCGGAAAACAAATGCAAGATGTCGGCGGAAAAATTACGGAGGCCGGAAAAGGTTTCTCGGTTATTAGTGCGGGAGCCGGTGCAGCGTTGACGGCGGCGACGACTCAAGCGGTATCGTTGGAGGGTGCTGTTAATAAATACGTAGCGTCAACGGGTAAAAGTATCGAGGAGACTGAAAAATTCGAGGAAGTATTGACGAACATTTTTAGTAAAGGTTTAGGCGAGTCGATGGATGACATCGGTAACAAAATGGGAATCGTCACGAATTTACTCGGGGATTTACCAACCGATCAACTTGAATCCATTACCGAAAAATCTTTACGTTTGCAACAAGTTTACGACATGGATTTCCAAGAGAATATCCGTGGACTTGACGCGATGATGTCCCAATTTGGAATAACGGCAGACGAGGCGCTCGAGTTAATCAATCAAGGTGCACAAAATGGGTTAAACCAAAACAAGGATTGGACAGACCAAATCGCAGAATATGCGGTACATTGGGCCGATTTAGGATTCACGGCGGAGGATATGTTAAATAAACTCATCGCCGGATCACAAGATGGTGCGTTCCAAATTGACTACTTAAACGACGCCATGAAAGAGTTTGGAATTAAGGTGCTCGAGGATGACGAAAAGGTGTCGGGTGCGTTCACGACATTAGGTTTAAACGCCGAGACATTGAAAACGGCGTTTGCTCAAGGTGGTGACGCAGGACGTGAGGCGTTCTCACAAGTAGCCGAGGCGTTAAACGCTGTTGATGATCCGTTGAAACAAAACGAGATCGGTGTAACGCTATTCGGAACCAAATTCGAGGATTTAGGTGCGACTGCTATATTGGCGATGGGAAGCGCCGAGGAATCTGTCGATATGTTAGGTGACTCGTTAGATAAGACGAGTGAGATCATGGATAGTGGTACGGGTGCAAGTTTTGAACAGTTAACGCGAGACATTCAATTGTTAGGCGCGGAACTCGGTCAAGTGTTGCTCCCAATCATTCAACCGCTTGTCGATGGTTTACGTGGAATGGTTCAAAGTTTCTCCGAAATGTCACCGACGGCTCAAACCGTTATAGTAACAATATTAGGTATCGTGACGGCGATCGGGCCGTTGTTGATTGTTATCGGGAACATAATAACGGCGGTCGGTACGATCATGACCATCGTTCCACAATTGGTCGGAATATTTAACACGGTCAAAACGGCGATGGTTGCGCTTAACGCAGTCATGGCAGCGAATCCGGTCGGAGCGATTATCTTAGCGATAACGGCGTTAATTGCGATTTTTGTGACGTTATACAACAAATGCGATTGGTTCCGAAACGGTGTAAACGCTATTTGGGACGGTATCAAAACCGCGTTTTTTGCAGCGTGGGACGCGATTACGAACTTTTTCACGGTTACGATTCCGGAGGTTTTTAATACTGTAATTAATTTCGTGAAAGATAATTGGCAAGGGCTTTTATTATTGATCGTTAATCCGTTCGCGGGTGCGTTCAAATTGCTATATGATAATTGCGACGCGTTTCGAAATTTTGTCGACAATTTCGTCCAAAACGTCAAAGACTTTTTTGTCAACGGTTGGAACTCGATTGTCGAATTTTTTACGGAATCGATTCCGGCGTGGTTCGATAGTCTCAAAACATGGTTTGGTGAATTACCGTATAAGCTCGGTCTTTTAATCGGTCAAATATTAGGTAAAGTGATCCAATTCGGTATTGATGTAGTCGAGTGGATAAAAACCAATGTTCCGATGTTCATTGAAAATGTTATTAAATTCGTTAAAGAGTTACCAGGTAAAGTGTGGACGTGGTTGGTTGAGACTTTTAATAAAATCGTACAATTCGGCGTTGATACGTTAAACAAAGCGATTGAAGTCGGGTCGAAATTCCTTGAAACAATTGTTAACTATGTTAAAGAGTTACCGGGTAAGATTTGGACGTGGTTGAAAAATACGATCACGAAAATCAACACGTGGATCGCTGATATGAAGAAAAAAGGTAAAGAGGCCATAAAAGGATTGATCGACAACATTATCGAGGGTGCGAAAGAGATTCCGTCAAAAATGCTCGAAATAGGTAAAAATATCGTGAGCGGAGTTTGGAACGGTATTCTCGACGCGAAAGATACTTTTGTGAGCAATGTCAAAGGCTTTTTCTCCGGTATTGTTGACGGTGTTAAGGAGTCGTTGGGTATTGAATCACCATCGAAGGTGTTCAAACGTGAGGTTGGTTATTGGATTCCGGCGGGAGTTGCCGAAGGTATCGACGAGAACGCCGGCGTCGTTGGTGAAAGTTTGAGTCATATGTTAGACGCGTCAAATGTCGGTTTAGACGGGTTTAATTCGCAAGGTGGTATTCTTAATACCATGAGAGGTGTAAACGGCTCACACGGTTATACAACGTCCAATAATTACGGTCAAAACACGGTGAACATTTACGCTGATTCAATCGACACTCAAAACATTGATAAAATAGTTGATGTAATTAATCGCCGTCTCGGTGTTGCATATTAAGGAGGTCGAATATGAGTAAATTTTATTTAGAAAATGAATACAACGATAGAATCGATTTACAAAACGACGACCTCTATTGTATCGCAACCGATACGAGTGGTTGGGGTGTCGACAAAAATTCGAATTACATAAAGATCGGAGATCAATTTGTCCGAAATTATTTAGAAACAAAGCAAAATGAATTTGCAATGGTATTAAATTTCACGCGTCCGATGGCGTTTGAAAAGCTCCAAAAAGTGTCGAACTTTTTACTCAAAGCGACAAAATTATATTTGATTTACGTTCCGGATTTGGTGAACGGTGGCGAGTATCGTCGAGATGTTGAGGTTACATCGTTTCTAAAGACGGACGGTGTTCCAGGGTTATTAAGATACACACTCAAGTTAAAGGCGACGTCGTTATTTTATAACAAACATCAAAGTAAATTTTATGTGGATCGTACCGACGGCGAGTTTCGATTCAACTTTACGTGGCCGGTGCGATTTAACGATTACGCAAATCGTGAAATGCTGTTAACCAATAACGGACACGTCGACGCTGGATTCTCATTCGAAATTTATGGATATAGCAACGTCCCGAAAGTGTCGTTATTCCAAAATAACCAACTCATCAAAGAGATTAAAATCAATGTGGAGTTACAAGAAGGTGAAAAGGTGGAATACTGTTCACTCGATGGAAATTTGCATGTGAACAAAGTTGACATCGATGGAAATAAGACGTCGCTATATAATACATTCGATTTGAACGACGATATATTCTTTAAAATACCGGCGGGCGATGTTCAAGTGAAATTTACATCGGATAGTGGAACGATGAATCAGATTTATTTCACATTATTTAAATTTTACGAGGTGGTGTAAATGGTTGTTGGATATGTTGTTAATCAATACGATTTGACGATTAGAGACGTTTTTAATGTCGAGTCATATACAATTGAGGGTGACATCGATTACGAGGGAAAATCGACCGTTTACGTCGCAAGAAAACCGATCATAGATGAAAAGGACTTTATCATGTTGAAAAACAATGGTGAGTCCTTTTTTGTTGGTACATGTGAGAGCGTTGACAATGTGGACGGTGAGGAATTACACACGATCCATGTTCTTGAAAAAGAGAATATATTCGATCAAAAAATCATCATCGACGCTGATAACGAAGCACTCAAAAGCTCAACAGGTGTTGAGGATTTCATAAAAGCGTGTATCGTGGACAATTTTATAAATAGTGACGACGCGTTGTTGAATTTGACATATCTCGAGGTTAACACCATAACACACACGCCGGTTTTGGCGAAAGTGTCAACGGATCGCGGGATATTCAATTTGAAAACATACATCGCAAACGTCATGCAAAATTACGGCGTCTTTTGTGAATTTGATTTTGAGACGACACCAGGTAAATTGATTATTAATATTCGAAAGAAAGCCCAAAACGTGCTCAAAATCGACGCTTTATCAACGGACGTGGATAACTATGTGGAAAACTATCAAGTGGATGTGTTGGCGAAATTTACGGTTTTGTGGAAACAACCCGACACGACAGATGATGAGACCGGAGTCGTGACAAAAGTCGGTGAGACGAGGGTGTTAAATTACTATTTGAAAAACGATCGCTCGGTTACGACTGATAAAAACGATCCGGATCGTGCGAAAGGTGCAAATGACATTGAATTTATTGAAACGGATGACATGAATGAGGTCATTGAGCTTGTGTCGAACGCGTTCAAGTCTAACTCATACAAACATAGTATTGAATTGAACGTTTACGATAAAAGCGTTATTTATCCACGCGATGAATTATATGTGGGCCACGAGTGCTCGATTAAAACAAAGGCTCGAGGCGTTAAAGATACAATAATCACACGCGTCGCATATTCAAACGACTCGGGTTATATAAGTTTAAAATTCGGCAATTTGGCCGTGAAATTAATTGAAAAACTACGAAAGGAGAGAGCGTAAATGATTAGAGGTATTACATTTGCGGACCAATTGACCACGTCGGACGATTTCGCGCATTTACAACATAAATGGTTCAACGGCGTGAGTGGTGTTACGAAAGGATGTAACGTTACGGCGGACAACGATAACGTGTATGTTGCACCAGGATATTTCTTGATCGCCGGTCGATTGGTGCGTGTAGTTGGTACGGAAACAATCGTCTCGGAGGTCGTTGAAGTAAATAAATATTGTACAGTTATTTTTGAAATCGATTTGAGTAAAACCAACTCGTCGACGGTGTTCAATCAAGGCTATTTCAAAATCTTGTCGAGCATGGACGAATATCCAACGTTAACTCAAGAGGATTTAGACGCGGACGGAACGGTTTATCAATTGGAGTTTGCGAGATTTATTAAGACAACGACAGCGATCACCGAGTTTGAATCGAGAATCGTTCCGTTGAACGTTGGTGACGTTTGGGAAACATTGAACGAAACATATAATAATTACAAAACAGAATTTGACACATATTTCGAGGGTAAAAACATCGAGATTGAAACATTGATGACCGATTTGACGAATTGGATCACAAACGAAAAAACAGATTTGGAAACCGAATGGAGTCAATATTTCACATCGAAACAAACTGAAATCGACACCGAGGTTGACGGTAAATTGGCAGCACTTGACGCTGAAATTCAAAAAGTACAGGACGGATCGTTGGTGACGGTTGGTGAATTTAAACCGACGGTGACTTATTCGACATATAAGATCAACCAGGACGACAACGGTGTTTATACAAAAGTCACATATAAACGCGCGGATGGTTCGACGTACAAAGTGAGCGAGTTATCGAACGCGAACGATGATGGAAATTATACAACGCAAACGATAACATATTATCAAGCTAATGGAACAACCGTTGACAAAACCGAGGTTTACACGATCACATATAACGCCGACGGTGACGTCGAGAGCGAGGTGTTGACAAATGCCTAAACTTAATGACCACGGACTCGGCGGAGGTGGGAAATCGATCGGGGTTCCCGTTTATCCGTATGTGTCGAGTCAAGCATTACGCGAGGATCTTGAAAACGGGACAATTCGTGAGTTGTGGGGTGACAACACGGCGACGGCTCCTGTTAATGTTAATATTTACGAACAGGCGAGTTGTGTGATTGGTGATGAGATGTATTTTATCGGTAACAACACGAGTTATGCCGAGTGTTATAAATACAACGTGAAAACGAAAAGTTGGACCAAGTTGTCCGATTCACCGGACGCTAATGCTAAGAATTGGGCCGAGGCGATCGGGACTGATATCTATTATGGTGCATACAACTATATATATAAATATGACACGCTGAATGATACACATAGTAGCATGGGTACGTTTCGTAGGTTTAAGGATTCGAGATCATGCACAGATGGGACATATATTTATATAAGCGGTGGTAACGAAACGACAAGTATGCGATCTCTAATGGAAAAGTACGATCCAACCAATAACACTATTACTGATTTAACCGATTCACCCGTACCAAGATATAAACATTGTATGATATATGGTGGAGACGGTTATATTTATATATTCGGCGGCACGGGAAGTTTGGTGACGGCGTATAAATACAGTATCGCAGAGGATAAGCATGCGGCGTTGGCTGAGATACCGTTCAATTATCAAAACGGAATGATCGCGAAAGTGTATGATTATATTTATTTAATAAATTCGAGCTCGAGTAATTCGACACTATGTCGATATGATATGTTGGATGATACATACCGGACATTGAGCGCGACACCGACATACCGTTATTACGGTCACGCCGGCGTGATCGACAATGTTATTTATATGATCGGCGGTGCGGGTGGTAACACCAGTGGCGATACGATGTTGGTCACTAAAGTGACTGAATTGTCGGTGGCGATTTTAAATTTACCGAGCGGATGTAGATGTTATACCGATGGTGACGTGATCGACGGTGAGATGACGAATTTCGGTGGTTATAATTTGTTAACCGGTGGCTCGACATTGGGTAAAGTGAACGGGGTTGTGAGCATACCCGATGATGGTGACTATATAATCGTTGACGGTACATATTTGACGACGGGGGGTTGATGACATGGGTAAACAAACTATAATTCCGATAAATCATAAAGGTTATACTGTTGAACGCGGGTACGCTAATAATCCGGACGGTCCGAAGATAACGTTAACGTTCGATCGTAAAATAATCGCAATGATGGGACTCCATTATTTGTCCGGTAAACATTATCCGATTTATTATTTCAATCCCAAATTGAAGTTTTGGGAAAACGCGATGGGATCGGAGACATATCCACTATCGACACCGACCGGTTATATTTACAACACGACATATAATAACTCCGTTACAAAAAATAGTGATTACAGTATTACGGTTACGAGTACGATTCGTGGAAGCACGAGCGCGGCGGTTCCAGGTTCATTGACGTACATGGTTATTCTCGAGGGTGATCTGGAAGTCGATCCGCCGAAATTGTTTTTAACTCGAAATACTATCGTATATACAGACGGAACACCGACGGCGACGGTTGAAAATGCAATCGCGACCATGTCGGAGAATAAATATAAAGTAAAAGCCGATAGTTTGGTGACAATATCGGACGCGACATATTTGAGAATATCAAATTAAAAGGAGGTTAGATCATGAAGCTAACTTATGAAATTTTGGAAAACGGTTATAAGATCAAAAACAACGGCAAAGATTGGATCGTTCAATTAGAGCCATGTATTCCGGACAAAACAAAGTCCTATGAAGACAACGCGAAAGCTCAAATCGAGGAGATTTTGAATCCTCCGACACCGGAGCCGAATGAGATTGACGTGTTGAAAGAGGAAGTTTTGAACACACAGCTCGCATTGACCGAAGTGTATGAGATGTTATTGGGAGGTGCTCAATAATGGCTAAAATTTACGCTAATTTGATTAAACAAGGACTAAAGACGATCGATGACGTGCCGGCTAAGTTGCGCGACGACGTGGCAGCGTTATTAAAATAATTAAGTTATGAAAGGGGTCGGCCATTCGATCCCTTTTAAATTTATTAAAAAGGAGAGATGTGTTATGGGTAAAGTGTACGATGATTATGGTTACGACTTAAACGAGTTGAGATTGAAAGCACTCGAAGAAGGAAAAGCCGAATACGCGAAAGTATTCAACGAGGCGTTAATTGACGCAGCTCAAGGTGATTCAACAACCGCCGCTCACATTTGTCAAAAAATCGCTGGATTTATGAGCATGAACACAACAATGAACATTTTCGACATCGCGTTGGTTGAATTGGATGTAGCTCACGTTTGCGATGTACATAATCCGGCGGGTTGTAGATAAGCGTGGAGGTATAAGCAAATGGACGAAAAAACAATGTGTATATTGGGGCTTATATTCGCTTGTATCGGTGTACTAATATATTTACTATACCATGTCAAGAAAAACGGTTTACGCGCCACGGTGACGCATTTAATCGTACAGGCGGAGAAAGCGTTCGACAAAGGTATGAACGATGAGAAAATGACGTATGTGGTCAATGCGATTCGTACTTTTTTACCTCGACCATTGCAAATTTTTATAACATATGAAAACGTCGAGACATTCGTGCAATGTGTGTTTGATGAGATAAAAGAGGCTCTCGACTACAAAGGGGGTTAAGTTGTGAACGACGCAAATATCATTTTATTATTGGCGTTTTTGATTAGTATCGTTAGCATTATGACACCGATCATCAAGTTAAACACAAGTATTACAAAGTTAAACGTTACGATCGAGGCGTTAAATAAAACGGTCGTGGCTAACGACAAGCAGATCGCAGATCACGAAATTCGAATCGTTCGACTCGAGGAACACGAAAAGTAAGAGGTGATCATATGAAAATTGGAATCAATTGTGGTCATACATCACAAGCGCCTGGAACGGGAGCGGTTGGATTCATAAACGAATCAATCGAGACGCGTCGGGTGGGTCGTGAAGTTATGAACCAATTAAAGACGTTAGGTCATACGGTGGTTGATTGTACAGTCAACAAAGCGTCATCGACAAACGCCTATTTATCGCGCACGGTTGAGCTTGCAAACAACACGACACTCGATGTGTTTGTGTCGATCCATTTCAACGCCGGCGGCGGTAAGGGTTGCGAGGTTTATACATATGAGGGTCGCCAATACCCGGACGCGGTAAAGGTGTGTGAGAATCTCGCACGCTTAGGATTCAAAAACCGAGGCGTCAAAGCCGGATCGGGGTTATATGTGATTCGCAAAACCAAAGCGAAATCGATGTTGATCGAGGTTTGTTTTGTAGACACAAAATCAGATTGTGACATATATAACGACATGGGTATTGAGGCAGTCGCGCGAGCGATTGTCGATGGAATACTCGTAAACGCTCCAAAACCGACCGTAGAGGCGACAACGGGATTGTATCGAGTACAAGTTGGGGCCTTTAGTAAAAAAGCAAACGCGGAGGCGTTATGTGCGAAATTGAAGGTCGAGGGTTTTGATACGTTAATCGTAAAAGTCGGCAAATATTACAAAGTACAAGTCGGCGCGTATGGAGTAAAGTCCAACGCCGAAAATACACTAAAGAAATTACATGACGCGAATCATCGAGACGCGTTTATCACTTATTCGAATTAAATGATATAATATATGTAGTTGGAAAAAAGTTTTCACTTTTTGCGGGGATGTGTCCATGTGGCGCGTCCCTATTTTTTATATAGTGGTAGACCACCGCCAAACACATTTGATGTGTTAAATTCTAACTGAATAGGAGGAATAGTCATGAAGGTAAGTAAAGTGAGGGTACATGATTTGGACGAGAGCATTATCGCGTCGGGTTATCCAATGCGTACTGAATTGAAAGAACGCGATGTGACCGACAAAGACATGAAGCGATGCCGCAATCTCACAGAAGCGTGTCGAGAAAACAATGCACACGGACAATTCTTGAGTGGTATGTTGGTGTCATTTGACTTGACCTGTACGAACAAAATGTGGGTTGAAATGGAACGCTATCGTTTTATGACGTTTGTAAGCTCTCAATCGACCATGCACAGGATCGCCAAATTCGACTTACAATCGAGTTACAACGAATATGTTGATCCGAGGGTGATCGAGATCATGGAGGAGCTTAAAAAAGAATATGAAGCGAATCCGACACCCGAAAACTATCTCAAATTGCTTTACACCAATCCCGCCGGTTTTGAATTGACGGCGAGACTTACAACAAATTACAGATGTTTAAGAAACATTTATACCCAACGCTGCAATCACCGCCTCCCCGAGTGGCGTGAGTTTTGCGAGTGGTTGGAGACGTTACCTTATGCGAGAGAGTTTATCATGAACTAACCGACCTTTAATGAGGTGGCATTATGAAACAGAAACCGCGTAAAAGTAAGGTGTCCGTCGAAACCAAGAACAGACATCTCCGAAGCGGGAGTAAAGCCATCAAAGAAATTTTGATGGAACGGAATCCGACGTGTGATATTTGTGGTTGCTCTCATAAGTTGCAGCTCCACCACATCTATCTCATCCGTCACGGGTTCGCCACGAAACTCGAGTGGTCGGCTCTCTTGTGTGCGAATTGCCATCGAAAATTCCATCGAAGATGGGACGAGTATTTGGACATTACGTTCCAAGAGAATCCGAATATCGACTTTGTTAAGATTTACAACATTCTCAAAAAACTTTAATTCGAATGGCCTCGACTTTAATGTCGGGGCCTCTTTTTTATTGTCTTTAAAAAGTTGCACTAACTAACGCGCACCAGTAGGCGACGATAGGTTAGTGCAACTATTAGGGTAATTAATAAAACTCTATATTATAAGAGTTTATGCCGGTTTTTTGTATTCGTTTAATGATCGATCTCCATAACGCTCGTTTGTTTTCGTCGGTTAATGTGTGGTACACAGTTTGCCAATCACTATTCACAAACTCCACCAAATGAGACGTGTCGCGAGCCGTGTGTGTTCGTTGAGATTTTAGTTTATCGATTTTATTTTCGAGTCGCTCACACTCCGCGTCGTATTCTTTATAGTCCATTCGTTTCTTTTGAAATCGATAATTTACACGTGACAACTCGTCCTCTAATTCCTCGATCTCTTTTTTTAGATTGTTGTCATCGTGTGAGATATTACCACTCGTTTCGAAATTTACAATATAATTCTCAATCAGAGTGTTACAATGCTCGAGTAAATATTTTTCGAGTTTCTTTTCGTTAATGATTTCATTGTTTGGACATTGTCGATCAAGTCGTGCGGATATACACCGATAATGTTGATAGGGTCCATTTGGGCGCATTGGTGCGGAGCCCGCCATACTTTTACCACACGTTGCACAACGTACCAATCCCGAAAATTTATATATACGTTTAACGGGGTTGACTTTATATTGACGTTTACCGAGTTGTTGCAGCTCCTCAAATTCCTCGCGTGTTATTAGGGGCTCACAGTAGTCGTCGACGTCTCGATATTTACCATAGTAAAGCGAATTTTTAAAAATTTGAGAATAGACACAATAACTATGTGTCACGTTGAATTTTTGATTACAATGTAACATCGCTAATCGTTTCGAGCCGTGAGTCTTAAAATGATTGATATATTCGAGCATGATTTGCGCCTCGTCCGGATCGAGTTTGACACGTTTAACACCGTCGACAGTCTCGACAGTTAGTCCGAGTGGTAAACTTTGCTCACCTGTAATCGCTTGACCTTTTCGAATTTTGGACTCGTTAACGAATTTAATACGCTCACTCGTACGGTCGGCCTCGTTTTCCGCAACCGATAACATGATATTTACTTTCATGCGTCCGTCGGATGTTGTCGTATCGTAGGCCTCTTGAGTTGTCAACCATGTTACATCGTGTTTCTCTAAAATGCGTTGGATGTAGTGATAGTCGGCGACGTTACGGAACCAACGGTCAATTTTAATAAAAATGATCGTTTCTATTCCTTTATCGCCTCTCTCAATGTCATCCATCAATCTGAAAATCTCGGTGCGTCGTTTCAATTCTTTACGCGCTGATTTTCCCTCGTCAACGTAAAAATCAACAATCTCCATGTCGTGTTTTTCGGCATATTCAATCAACGCCTCGCGTTGCGCCTCGAGTGAATAACCGTGTAAAACTTGATCTTCATGTGATACGCGAATATATGCCGCGACTTTTGTTTTCTTTCGTATGCGGTTTCTATGTTGTGCCATGCTTTTTTCCTCCAATAATTTATATTTTATAATCGTCAACGTCGATGATCGGTAACGTTGTCAACGGCGTCTCGTGTGAAATACCGAACGATCTCGCCGTTTCGCGTATTTGCTCACATTGCTCATCTAATGATAGATCGTGAGATTGGTATTTATTGCGCGGAGCGCGTATATAGTACATTTCTCGCTTAACGTGTGAATCATCAATGTGTTGTGTCATATTAATCCCTCCCATTATTTACATTTGAAATCGTTTTCTCTATCTTATATAATCTAATTGTGTCAGGCTTTTAATGTTGGCGTCTCGCGAGTCGAGGCGTCTTTTTTCATTTGTTTATATTCTATTGTCATCGAGACAAAAGTCATGATTTGTTGTTTCTCCGATTGATCCAACTCACGAACACGCTGCAATAATACTCCCAATTGATTCAAAAACTCATTTGTCGAAATCGAGTCGTCGTCCGTTTCAAGCTCACCGGTCACCAACGTTATCGGCGATATGTTTAGAACCATCGCGAGTTTTGCAATTTTGTCTCGTTTGATATTTTGTGTTGCTCCGTTCTCCCATTTTAAGACCGCGACTTTTGACACGCCACACGCGTTCGCAACCTCTTCTAAAGTTAATTCTTTTCTCAATCTATAATGACGAATGATTTCACCGACAGTCATCCTCGTTCACCTCCTTCATTTAAATCATAATAGCATTTAAAATTTTAAAAATCTATAGCAAATTATTAAAAACTTAACACTTTCATATAACTTTTTATAACTTTTATCAAAAATTTTAGAAAAAAGGTATTGACAATGAAAAAATAAAAGATTATTATCATTTTGCAAGTTAACCAACACTTAACAAAAGGGGGTGATTTTGTGGAGATTAATAGTAACTTGTTAAAAGCATTACTAAAGGAGCACGGTCACACGGCCCACGATTACGCGAAGGTGATTAAAAGCTCGGTATCGACGGCGTATAACCGAATAAACGGTTTGAGTGAACACAGTCGAACCGAATTGATGGCAGTAAAAGAATATTATGGATTGTCGAATGAACGATTCATATCAATTTTTTTTACGTCGAAAGTTAACTAAAACTTAACAAATTTCGACAAAATTCGGGAGGATTCGTATGGATGTTACAAAATTTTTAGAGACATTGTGTCGATTGTTGTCGGAGCAAGAAGGTGTCAACGTCAAAGTGACCGTCTCACCGAAAGAGGGTGATCGAAATGCTCTCATTATATAGACATCAAAAAGTCGCATTGTCGTATTTAAGAACAAACGACAGTTTCGCTCTATTTATGGAGCAAGGTTAAGGAACCGGAAAAACATTTCCGACGTTGGTGCGGTTGTTGGAGTTATTAAAAGGACATCAAATAAATGACGCGTTGGTTGTGGCTCCAAAGTCAACACTCGGAGCGTGGGAGCGTGACATTGAAAAGTTTGACGAACCGGATCAAGAGATTTTAAGAAACGGGATCACATTGGTCAATTACGATTTGGTGTGGCGACGCGAAAGTTTCAAAAAGCCGTGGGGCGCGATCGTATTAGACGAGGCGCATTTCATAAAGAACCGCAGCTCGAAACGATCGCAAGCGTTGCTCAAATTAGCGGTAAACGCCAAATATAAATACATATTGACGGGGACACCGATCGGCAATGGTCAACTCGAAAATATTTGGAGTTTATACACATTTTTAAAACCATACATCGAGCGCGGACGAGTGGCCTCGAGAATATTCGGCGGCTCTTATCCCAAGTTTTGCGATCGGTACTGTATATTAAACCAATATCATCAACCGTATGCGTACAGGAACGTGAACGAGTTACAAGAGATCATAAACGAATACAGTTACCGCGTTAAAAAGATAGATTGTTTGGATTTGCCGGAGAAGTTACCGGACGAAATCGTCGAGGTCGAGTTGGTTGAGAAAAAGTTATATAAGGAATTACATCGAGAATCGACCATCGAACAATTTGAGATTTTGGCGGAGAACCCGTTGTCGAGGATGATTAAATTACGACAACTCGCAAGCGGTTTCATTAATAACGACGGTGAGATTATGGATGTTAAATGTGAGAAACTATCGATCCTCGAAGAGTTAGTTACGGGGTTAGATAAAAAGCTCGTGATATTCGCACAATTCACACACTCGATCGACCAAATTAGCGAGCTCATGGAAAAGTTAAAACTTAAAACGGTCGTGTTAAACGGTGCAACGAAAGACAAAACGATTTGGAGAGAGTTTCAAAACGACGAATCGATTCGGGTTATCGTTTGCCAATACGACACGGCGAGTCAAGGGATCGACTTATTCGCAGCAGACACAATCATTTATTATGAACCAACATTAAAGAGTAACACGTTAGAACAAAGTCGAGACCGTATTCACAGAACAGGACAGAAAAACAAATGCTCATATATCCACTTGATAACCAAAGGCACGATCGAGCGAGATATTTACAGAGCATTAGCAGGATATAGCGATTTTAACGAAAAGCTATTCACACAATATATGGAGTCATATCGTAAAAAATACGACACGACGCGAAAGGGGTCAAACAAATGAGAAACATTAAATGGGTGAACAAAGGTAGAACATTCGGAGTTATTTTAGCGGTTGTGTATGTGATTGCGTTAAGCAATAGCACGGTTCAAGGATTGATCGGGAAAGCGATGGATCATGTTGTAGAAGGTTCAACCGTTTATTGTTATCAAAACGACGTGACCGACGCGTGGTGGATGACACGATAAGGAGGTACGAAAGATGTTCATTATTGAGAGAACAAGAAACGTGAGCGAGATCGCTCGACATTACGGATTAAAAGTCCACGAAATGAGTGGAAAAGACGAGGCGATGTGCAAACAACGCGCGGCCGACGGTTACGACCTTTATCAAATATATAACGAGGTTGACAATTCGACCATCGCGTGGACGTGGCGTAAACGACAAAATCATGGAGGTTAATTATGACGTATTACATATATGACCTCGAGGTTTTCCGGTTCGATTGGATCGCCGTATTTCGACAGATTGACACGGACGATTTTCACGTCATCCATAACAACACACACGAGTTAAAAAAATTCATTATAGAACATCGTAACGACGTGTTGATTGGATTTAACAATAAGAATTACGACGATTGGATTCTTCAAACAATGGTCAACGGTGGCGATAACGAAACTATTAAAAATCATAACGATTGGATTATTGGTGGGAATAACGGTTGGGAGTTTCCATTTATACAATTCCAAAAGAAAAAATTCAAAACGGCGGATTTGAGAGATGATTTGCCGATGGGGTTATCCTTAAAAGCTATTGAGGCGAACATGGGAAACAACATCGTCGAGAGTGGTGTTGATTTTAACATCGACCGACCGCTCACAGCGGAGGAGCTAAGTCAAACAATCGAATATTGTAAGACCGACGTTGACAATACAACCAAGTTATTCAAGGTTCGCGAAAACTATATCAACTCCAAAAAACAAGTGGCTCAAATCAAAAATATGGACGAATCCGAGGCCATCGGGTTAACGAACGCAAAACTAACCGCGCGATTTTTAGACGCACGAGCTCAAGAACACAAAGACGAGTTTGTCTATGATCCGCCGGAGGAGTTAAGAATCAAAAAGTATTTGGAACCGCTGGAGTTTTTCAAGGAAATCGATTATAGCAAAAAACTCAAAACCGACGTCGCCGGTGTACCTCATATTTACGGTTGGGGTGGATTACATGGAGCACGTAATAATTATTTTATGCAATCGTGCGACGATTACCGAATGGTCACAATCGACGTTGGTAGTTACTACCCGTCAATGATTATCCAATACGGTTATTCGAGTCGAAATATTCCGGACGTTGACGGTTATGAGAATGTTTACAACATGAGAATGACGGCGAAACATACCGGAGACAAGGCCACGGCGAACGCTCTTAAATTGGTATTGAATACGTTTTATGGAGCATTAAAAAACAAATATAATCCGCTTTTCGACGCGCGAATGGCGAACGCTATATGTATTTCGGGACAATTATTTTTGACCGATCTCATCGAGAAGCTCGAGGAGGTTGAGGGGTTCGAGTTAATACAGTCAAACACCGACGGTATCATTATCCGTTATCCGTTAAAAGTTGAGCAAGAGATCGAGGCGGTTGTTAGCGAGTGGGAACATCGTACACGATTAAATATGGAATATACAGTTATTCACGCGATCGCTCAAAAAGATGTAAATAACTACATCATGAAAGCCGGCGAAACATATCTCGTCAAAAACGGCGAGCACGTGGTCACAGATAAAGATAAGGGCAAGATCAAGTCAAAGGGTGGATATGTATCACTTTATGACGGCGGCGATTTCAAAAACAATTCAATGACCATCATCCACAAAGCAATCGGAGATTATTTCTTAAATAATATACCGGTTGAGAAAACCATCTCCGAATGTAACGACCTCATTAAATTTCAAATCATAGCAAAAACGGGTTCGACGTATGACGGAACGTTCCACATCGTAGACGGTGAACATGTAAAAGTCCAACGAGTCAATCGAGTATATGCAACAACCAATCCACGATTTGGGACACTTGTCAAAGTCAAAAACAATAAAGAGGAATTGTGCGGGAGTGATTTATTCGAATTCGAGGACGATGATCCAACTTCTAAAATTGAACGTAAAGACAAAATCGCAAGTTTACCGGAGCATTGCATAATCGACAATGACAATCGGTTGACAATAAACGACATCGACAAATCGTTTTACATAGAGTTAGCAAAAAAACGAGTTAACGACTATCTCGGTATAAAAGAGTCGAAAACAAAAACGAAAAAGGAGGTTGTCAAAATGGCAGCAAAAAAGGCAGTCACAGAAGAAATCACACCGAAGGAGGTGGCCAATGTGAAAAATGATTATTCGAAATTAAACATCTATCAAAAGATCATTTTAGCACGACAAAAGTTTCTCGAAATGAACATTAAAAAGTCCGGTGTTAATCGATTCGCAAAGTTTAAGTATTTCGAATTAGAGGACATCGTTCCACCGATGACACAAATTTGTTTAGAGCTCGGATTGGTAGCGTTACCGAGTTTTGGTGATTGTGCGGTGTTAACTGTTATCAATACCGACAAGCCGGAGGAGCGCGAAACATTCGTGTCACCTATGCGTCAATTATCAATCGTAAGCGCGGAGGGTAAAAACAAAATGAACGAGCTCCAGGGACTCGGATCGGAACAAACTTATCAACGCCGTTATTTATACATGATGTTTTTGGACATCGTTGAAAACGACGCAATCGACGCGACAATCGGTGAGGACGATGACGTTGTGGATGTTCCACAAAACAATCGACCGGCAACACCGGAGACACGCGAGGCCGTTAAAAAAGAGTTGGTTGACAATAACGGTAAAATGACAGAAACACAACTCAAGTCAATTAAAACAGGATTGCAAATGTTGAAGGAAAAGAACGAGGATAAACACGCCAACTATATCGTCGAATGTGTTGCGAGAATCCGTGGCGGTTTAACCAAAGCCGAGGCCGAGGCGTTGCTTATCGAGATCGGTGACAAGGCGAATGAGGAATAAGGGGGATCACAATGGAGTTTATTGATGGAAATCGAATCAAAGTTGATCCACCGAAACGACCGAAAAAGTTGACCGGAACACGGTTCGCTAACATTATGGGACTCAATACATGGTCGACACCGTTCGCAGCGTGGTGTGAAATTACGAGAACGTACGAGAAGCCGTTTGAGGACACTATTTACACCATAGCCGGTAAAGTTATCGAGCCGAAAGTGATTGACTATTTGAACCGCGTTTATTTCTTAAATTTGAAGTCACCAACGGATGTATATGGTGAAAACTATTTCCAAAAAACATGGGGTGACTTTTTCAAAGAGGATAAAATGTTGGGCGGTATGTGGGACGCAATCGGTGACGATTTGGTGGTCGAAATTAAGACAACCAAACGCGCGGAGGATTGGCAATATGACATACCGATTTATTACAAATTACAAGCGTGTTTATATGCGTATTTATTAAAGGTCGACAACGTGATCGTGACGGCGTCGTTTTTAGAGGAGAAGGATTATCAACATCCGGAGAATTACGAGCCGTGCAGCGCGAACACGATCGTCCGTGAGTTTAAGTTATCGGAGGAGATTCAGGATTTCAAAGAGCGTTACGTCGATCGAGCCGTTAAGTTTTGGGAGGATCATATTTTAACGGGTATATCTCCCGAATACGACGAACGAAAAGACGCGGAAATATTGAAAGCACTTAGAACCAATAAACCGGATGTCACCGACGTCGAGGAGCTATTCAAAGAGGCGGAAAAACTTGAGATTGAGATCACAAATCATGAGGCGAAAATCGCAGATAAACGCGAGAGATTAAAAGAAGTGAAAGAGTCGATCAAAAATTACATGGTGACACAATTCCGTGAAGCAGATAAAACGGTAGAAGTCAAGTCCGGATCGTATTCGTGGAATTTGACAAGAACCACGCGAAAATCGGTCGACGTGAAACGACTAAAAGATGACAACGTGTATGACAAATATGTTATAGAGTCAGAGGTTATGACTCTCAAAAATTCATTAATAGAAAAAGGAGAATGATTATTATGGCAAAGATTAAATTAGTAGATACAGGGTTCCAAATGATTCCGGAGGGAACATATATTTTCAAAGTTAATAAGGTTACATACGACGAGGATTTCGGAGATATGAAACTCGAATTGATTACGAAAAACGGTTTGAAACATACAGAACGTTTTGGACTACAAGACAAGAACGGCGAAGTTAACGAGGGCGCGATGAAAGCGTTTAGTTACACCGCGCGCGTATTACTTAATAATCCAAATTTAGACATGATCGACGAACAAGATTTGGTCGGCTGCTATATGAAAGCGACCGTCGCACACAAAGAGAGCGCAACCGTTAGCACGAAAACGGGTAAACCGTTTGTCAATGCCGTGTTAGATGACAAACAAGCGGCGTGGGGTTTTGACGCGGATAACGCGCAAGCTGCGACAACCGAGGAAAATATTTCGTTGGACGATTTGGACGATCTTGTCTAATCCAAAACAATCAGAGTCAACGTTACAAAAGAAGTGTATCGAGTATTTAAAGAAAAAGGACATTTATTATATCAACAAATATGGTGATGGTCGGAGCGGACTCGGCGCTCCCGATCTCATCGCCTGTATAAATGGCCGATTTGTAGCGTTTGAATTGAAAGTCGGAAACAACGTAAAGTCAAAGGCGCAATATATACATATGATACGAATCGAACGAAACGGAGGTCGACACTATACACCGTACACATTAGAGGAATTTGTCGAGTGTGTTGAAAAGGAGGTCCACAAATGATAAACGAGAGTGATGTTAAGAAATGTCCAATTTGCGGTCGGTTATTTATATCGAATCCGAGTTGGATGTATAAACGAGGATCAAAATGGTATTGCCGTTACAATTGCTATCGAGCGGGTGGCGGCGATAATTGGAAAGATACTAATTTGACCAAACGGGAGGGAGACAATGAAAACGATTATTGAAAATATAAAAGAGTTGTTGGAGTCCGGATTTGGCATCGCTGAAATCGCACAAATAACGGGGTATTCACCGGATAGAATCAAACAGGTTGAGACTAATTGGAGAAACCAAGTCAAGACCAAAGGGGGAGACAATGGACATCGATAAAAAATATTTGTGTATGGATTGTGAACACTATATGCAATGTCCGGTCAACGCCGGTGTTATGTGTGAATTTGTGAAAGATTACGAGCTTACATATATCGAACGAAAACGTAAAAATCACATATTGGTTTTCGAGTGTGACAGATTCGAGGATAACGAGCGTGACCATTATCCGGAATTACCGTTACCGATTATTAAGAAAAGAGAATGTCGGGTATGTGGTAAAGAATTTGAAATATCCAAACACAACAAAACCGTGTGTGGTGATCCAAAGTGTAAAGAGATTAGCATTAAATTTAGAAAAAGGAGAGAGGTCAAAAGTTTATGGATAAACGACTAAACGAGATCGCGTTACATCATGGACTCGACGCACAACTCGATCAAACGATTGAGGAGTGCAGCGAATTGATTTTGGCGATTCAAAAATATAAGCGATACGGAAACAAAGACGACGGGTTCGATACATATTATCTCGCGCAAGTTGGAGAGGAAATCGTCGACGTCGAGATCATGATTAAACAATTAAAGATATTAATCGAAGGTTTCGATTTCGAGACCTTTGAGAATGGAAAGATAGTGAGAGAGCTCGGACGAATGAAGGAGGCGAAACCATAGTGGAGAAAATCGTGTGGTTTGTATTGATAGCCGTGGCGTTTATATTAATGTTCGCGTCGTGGTTATGGATTGATTACATAATCGACCGTCAATTTAAAGGATTAAAATTCGCGGGTACATTCACCGGTTGTGTGATGTTGAACGTGCTCGCGTTTGAGATTATCAAATTCGCGGTGTTATTAGGTTAGAGGTGATTTAGATGGAAAAAGAAACATTTGTAAAGATCGTCGACGCGCTCGATGAGTTTGTGAAATTGTCACGAAATTTCAATGGATTTTTGGGCGAAAGTGTCGATTTTGGAATGGACCAAATCGATAAAATCGTCGAGGCGCTTGAGATCGAGTTTGAGGACGACGAGCAATGGATTCGTTGGTGGTTGTTTGATTCGGGTGACAAGAAAGAGTTTTACATCAAGACTCCACCGGTGGTTCATAGATTTTATAAAGAAGTTTACGAGGCGGAAACATCGGAACAGGTTATCAAAATCCCGACCGCCGGTGACTTGTATGATTGGTTAGATTGGAACATGGCAAATAGTTAATGGAGGTTTTATGTATGAGTGGTTACATTATTTTGAACGACCAAAAACAAGCGACTCACAAATTCAAAGACGGTGTCGGTGCTAAGTCATGGGACGAGGTGAAGGATCACGATAATATCGGGTTAATCGTTCCACAACCATTTATCGTTTTAGATTTCGACACGGTGTCCGATTCGGAAATAATGTTAAAAATCGTCGAGTCGCTTGATCTTAAATGTAAGGTTATGAAAACAACAAGAGGATATCATTTTTGGTTTAGATCCGAGGAGCCGTGGAAATGTTTCAAAAAGACACGACTCGCAATCGGTATTTATTCGGATTGTAAGTCTCATTCCAAAAATGCGTATGTGGTTGTTAAAAAGGACGGTCAAATGAGAGAATGGGTTCGTCAATGTAAAGTCGACGAGATCCAAACGGTTCCGGAATGGTTACGTCCAATCGCTCAACCTGGTAAGCAATTCATGTTTAAAGGTATGAAAGACGGTGACGGTCGTAATCAAGAACTATTTAATTATATAGTATATCTTCAATCAAAGGGGATGACAAGAGACGCAATTCGCGACGCGATCCACATTATTAATGATTTCGTATTCGCTCAACCGTTATCGGAAAACGAAATCAATACGATTTTACGCGACGAGGCGTTTAAGTCCGACGAGGAGATCGAGCAGCAACGCGCGGAGCGACTTGAAAAATTTTCACATAACACATTCGGCGACGAGTTAATCAGTCTCTTTAACATAATTACGGTGAATGGTCAACTCTACATTTATGAGGACGGATATTACCAACAGGACGAGCGAATTATTGAAAACAAAATGATCGAAATATTTCCAACGATATTACAACGACAGCGCGCGGAGGTTTTAGCGTATATCCGAATCAAAACACACATGAACCAATCTGATATCAAGGCCGATCCGTACGTTATCAATTTAATTAATACACGATTCGATTTGAGAGCCAACAAACTTTTAACATTTACACCGGAGGCGATTGAGTTTGATCGTATACCTGTTAAATATGATCCGTCGGCGTATTGCGTGGATTTAGATAAGATGTTAAACCGAGTATTCTTATGCGATAGAGAGGTTATGGACTTATTTGAGGAAATGTTGGGGTATTGCTTAATCAAACATTGTGATTATCAAAAAGGATTCATGTTGTATGGTAGCGGTTCAAATGGCAAGTCGACGATTCTCGATTTAATAAAGAAATTTATCGGCTCGCGAAATTACGTGTCGATCGAACTTGATAAAGTGACAGGCAAATTCGAGACGGCGGAATTAGAACACAAGCTCGCGAACATCGGTGATGATGTTAACAATAAATCGATGGGTGACACGGGACTATTAAAGAAATTATTTTCGGGAAATAGTGTATTGGTGCAGCGTAAAGGAGAGCGACCGTTCGACCTCGCGCCGTATGCGAAACATATTTACTCATGTAATGAAATTCCGAGATCGGCGAACGATAAAACATTGGGATTCTATCGTCGATGGACATTGATTCCGTTCAATGCGGTGTTTAGTGTACACGACGCGGATTATGATCCGTTAATTAAAGATAAGATTTTCACAGATGAGGCGATGTCGTATTTATTAAATCTCGCAATCGCCGGAGCGCGACGACTCATGAAAAACAAAAAATTCACCGAGCCGGAGATCGTTAAAGAGGCGATGGAAGAATACAAAATTGAAAATTCTAATACGTTAAGTTGGATCGACGAGGTCGAGTTGACAATCGTGGACGTTTGTGGTAAACCGACGGACGAACTTTATACAGATTTCACGAATTGGTGTCGACTATCGAATATCAAACAAATAACAGGCAAGAAAACATTCTTTAAAGAGTTAAAAGATAAATTCAAGTTAGACGATAAAACGCGACAAGATTTCACGACAAAAAAGAGATATTTTAGAGCGTCAATTGAAAATATATGATCGAAAAAACTCATAACAAAAACATAACAAAATGCACATTTTAATTCTGTTATGAAATCGACGGTTTTTGTTATGTAAAAAAATGTCATAACAGAAACCTCGTTCATAACAAAATCATAACAAAACCGATTTTACATTTTGTTATGAAAAAAATGGCTCAAATACTAACTTTAAACCCCTATATAACATATAACATATTCTTTTCTTTATTCTTAAGAAAAATATATATAAATATATAATATATAGAGAAAAAATATAAAAAATAAAATGTATATAAGATTTGGGCACTTTTTTTTGTTATTTTGTTATGAGATTAAAAAGGGGTGTGAATAACGATGAATCGAGCAGAGCGAAGAAGGTTACAAAAACACGGTGATGTGAATGGATTAGCGCCAACAATCACAACGGGTGATTATATACATTATTACACATTGAGTGTTTGTGACGCGTTATATTGTGAAGGAATTGACCGAGATATTATTCGAAAGGTTTTCGATAAGATTAAAGTAACAATGGATTGTTTAAGAAGTGGTCATATTGATGTACATGATTTGGAGACAATGTGTTACGAAGAAGTAGGTATAAACTTTATTAAAAGTTTAAAAGGAAAATGTTAACTACATAAGAATGTTAATTTATAAAAAATGGTCGTTGGTCGTTAGTTGACAGACAAAAAAGAAAGGACGTGTAAAACATGAGGTCGTATGAGATGGAATTGCAAAGAGCGTTGCTAAAGGTGATTGAAGAACATCACCCGATCACCAAATTTGAGTTTGGTGTTCAAATTGGTTATCTTCATGCCATTAGTAGGGCGACGGTTTCCGGATGTTGTGCAGAGTTGGACGATAAGATTTTTGAAATGACACAACAATATCGTCATGTGATTCGTGAAACCTAATTTATGGGGGTTGAAATATACCCCCGAACCTTAATTTTTATGAAAGGGTGATACATATGAGAATTTCGAGTGGAATTTCACCGTTTGAGTTTGCGTTACCGTTAAGTATTGAGATAGATGATGGAGTGTTGGGTAGTTGGTCGAAATGTGTATCGATACATATATTGTGTATTTACATTATTATGATTTGGGATTAATGGGGGTGAGATTATGAAAGGTTATAAAATAAATCCGGATAGTAAACACGTGGATTTGATTATTGAGGGATTGTTGAAAAAGGATGGTTATTGTCCGTGTAAGGTTCAAAAGATCGAAGAAAATAAATGTCCGTGTGATGATTTTGTTTCGACCGGGAAATGTTGTTGTAAATTGTGGGTGAGCGAAAATGAATAAATTAAAACCATGTTGTGAAAGACCTTGTATAAATGAGACGTGTGAGTTACATCCGGTAAATATTCCGGATGGTGTTTATGTGGAAAAGGCGATTTATGCGTTTTGCCAAAAATTTATAAGTGATGAAATGGAGGGATGACGATGGGTAAATACATTATTGAATTGAGGGGTTGTGATGACGTAACAGAGTTTGAGATGGATATAAACTATACTTATGATTTGGATGTGTTAAAAAAAGTTGCGAAAAAATCACAAGAAACGAGTACGTATAGTTGTCAACCGAAGATGTTCATATACAAACGGGAACGCGTTCCGGTTGATGTGTGATTTGATGACGAAAAACAATAGATAAAATCGAGGGGGTACATAATGATGATTGACGCGGTAAAAAATAGAGCGGATGTTAGTCGATCCGAAAAGACTATATTTTTGAATGGCTATCGTTGGGCCATTGAAAAGATCGACGTTTTGGAGGAAAGACTCGCGAGACTTGACGACCGGTTGTATGCAATGCGTCGGTCAATCATCTCCGATATGCCGAAAGGCGGAAAAGGTAAAGATACGGTCGATTTAATTGGTGATAAGGAGGAGCTAAGTAACGATATTAATGAAAAGCTAAAAGAAGCATACGAGAAGAAACGGCAAATTGAAAATGCTATCGATTCAATGGACGATGATCGGTTGAGTGTTATATTGAGTCTTAAATATATCGATGGACTAACACTCGAGGAAATAGCAAGTAAATTACATTACAGCAATTCGCACATGGGTGTATTACATCGGTTAGCGTTAGATGAATTTAATATACCACGTGAATATTAGGATAATAGGTAATCGTGTCTAATAATGTTGAACAATAGCGCGGATTCGATGTATAAATATAATGTGCCACAAGGTCACAAACGAATTCTTCATTTGTAACCTCCTTGTCGTAAAGAACAGGCGTCTCAATCGAGGCGTCTTTTTTTGCGATCATTATCCGGATAGAGGAGGTGTATATATGATATTAAAGATGTGTCGTAGATGTAGGGGGGTAGTGGTATACCCAGCCACATATTGTGACGCTTGTGTTGAAGTGGTTACACAAGAGAAGGAGGCGCGAGCGGTTATTGTTAATCGCCGCGCTAATAAGAAGTACGACGCGACTAAGCGTGATAAAAAATATGTACGCTTTTATAACTCTCCCGAGTGGCGAATGTTATCGAGTAAGTACATGGCGGATCATGGTTACAAGTGCGAGCGCTGCAAAGCCATCGCGACCGAGGTTCACCATGTCGATCCGATACAGACACCGACCGGATGGGAGCGTCGTCTCGACTATACTAATCTATTGAATGTTTGTGCTCGATGTCATAATAAAGAGCATGGACGATTTGGTATGTAGTATGAGGGGCGTATTTGCGTTTTAAAGCGTTCATGTTTCGGGTAGTGTAATTAGTCGCGGAAAGAATTTAAATTGATTGTACGCAAACGTAGAGGCTTAGGGGTGGTCAAAAAAGTATTTAGCTCTAAGGGGATACCGGGGCAAGGGGCCCTCTTTGTAGTGAAAAGTCCCTAAAAAGCCGAAAATGGCTCTATTAGCGCGTTTGCGGGCTTGTGAAAAATTGGATATAAAAGGCGGTGAAAAAAAGATGATTTATTTAACAATAAAAGATCAAGAGATGACCGGTATTGTGACGAGTCCG
>JAGBUH010000236.1 GCA_017630915.1 Clostridia bacterium | reverse complement strand
TTCACTCCAATAACTACTTGCGCCGACGTCGATATTGCATCCGAAAATCGAGTCTTTGAAGTTGGAAAGCGAAAATTCGACGTATTGCTCTTTTCCGTCGTCTATTGTTGCGACAAGACGTTTGTCGTCGTAATAAGAAAACATAAAGTCGAGCCAAATCAGACCGATGTTTTCGACGAACTGATACATATTTCGCTTGACGTTTTCGAGCGGAACGGCAGACGCGTTTTGAAGCGCAAGAATCGCGCTCGTGTTGTTAGGCGCAACGTCGCCCAACGCCGCGTCGGTCGCACCCAAAAACTCCTTGGTGTTGTTGATAGCCATTTGTATCACTTCCAACATTCCCGATTGCATCGCACCGGGGGAAATAACCTTGGCTACGTTTTCGACAGGACCGTTGACGGCAATCGCTTCGCCCACTCTGTCCGACCAAGTATCAAGCAAGGTCGCATCGTAAACCACCTTCGAAAACGCGGTGTCCATCATGTGTTTCATCACCATGGCAAACCCCTTGTTTATGAAGATTTGGTTGTCGATAAGTCCCGTACCGACCGCTTGACCGTGCCAAGAATTCTTAATCGTGTTCCAATTGAAAAACGCGATAGGGTATAACGTGAGCATGGTTTCGGTCGTGTCTTTGATTATCGCGTTCTTAACCGATTTGCGATAGAGTACACGCCCGTTTTCGTCCTTCCAAAGTTTGATAAGCGAAATGCATTTCGTGCCTTCGAGTTCGTATTTTGCCATGTCGCCCGATTGAGTGTTTAGGTCGTCGTCAGGCAGGATACGGTCGATGTTTTCCTTGGAAATACCGTTCTTTTTCGCTTGGCTTATAAGGTCTGAAACGGTTTCGCGCTGCGCGATAAGGATATAGGGTTGCTTTTGTACGTTTTTCGAATTGGGGTTGCCGAAAAAGACGTTGGTGTTGTCGATTAAGACACTCTTAAAATCGCCTATAAAGGCTTGTCCCGTCTTGATTTCGGAATCCCAATAGGTGTAACATACGGCATCACCCGAAACGGCGGCATCGGTAAGCGAATCGGCGAGCAGGTCGTTCATTTTGTTTTTCTCCCAACGCATATCAACGATAGCGTTGAGCTTTTCAGAGGCGGCGTTCGCCTCGGTATCGCCAAAACCCTGCACGCCGTTAGGGGATGCAAAGGAATAGCGCATCTTAATCGGGGTTTGCATTATACTGCTTGTGAAGAATCCGATAATGCGCTTAAAGATATTGAACACGGGTGTAGGCAATCCGCCTGAATTAAGGTTGTCCCATTGGTCGCCTCTGAAAAACCTTTCGTTTGTGTTCACTTTTTCATAAAGATTGATAGAGTAATTGTACTCCTTGCCTTTTTCATAGAGTTGCCACTCCTCGGTAAAGGCTTTGTTTTTGTTTTTCATTTTTCTCCTTTTTTAGCCGATGATTTGTCTTAATAACCGATAAAATCGGCAAAATCGCTGTCACTACTTGCCTTTTGCGGTGTGTCAAAGGTGTAGATTGAAGATGTATAACCGTTAATACGTGTCGGCGGTGTTTTAGGCTGACGCGACATAAGCGCGTAACGCAAGGCTTCGGGTGCGTGGGTGATTTCATGGGGTGTGTCGGCGGCGTCCTCGCGGACTTTGTCGGAAAAACGAAGCAGGGGAAGGGTGCGGATTAGGTTTTTGCAATCGCTTGAAATTACAATCTTCGGCTCACCGTCAAAGGAATCGCCCGATTTAAGATATTCACGCACCACGCGCCAACCCGATATTCGACTGTTGTCGGCTTTGATTAGATGTTTAAGCCCGTGTTGAGCCATGATGTCAAAACCGCTTTTTCCGCTTTCCTGACGTCTGTTCCAAAGGTCAGGGGAGGCAACGGTGTAACGGATTCTTTCGCTCTTGTCGGTAAGCGAAATAATCTTTTTTGCCGCCTCGGACAGCAACAGATTGCTTTCGTATAACTCGCGATAGACGATAATTTTCCCATTGCGGTCGCAAGCGCACCAAAGACAAGCCGTCATGTCAAGACCGTAATCGAGCGCACGGAAACGAATCGCGTTTTCGGGTATGTCTGCTTTGCCGTATTGGATATGCCTGCTCGGATTGAATTCGGGGAAAAAAGCACCCTCGAAGGCATCCCAATCGCCGTAAAGCATCGCCCGTCTGCGTATCTCGGGGAGGTTCATCAGAGTATCGACGTATTCGGGGTTGTTCTCCATGATGTATTTGTTGTCGAACACCAAACTTTTGATGAACCGGTAATCGCTTTCCTTTTCGCTTCCGCGAAAATTCCTGTCGATAAACAGCCGCTTTACCCATTCATGCCCGACACCGCCGGGGTTGCAGGTGAAATACATTCGCGGAACAAACTTGACTTTCATGTAACCGGCGGCTCTGTTGCTTTCGGTAAGGGCAAGAAACTGAAATTCTGTAAAGTGTGTTGCT
>JAGBUH010000235.1 GCA_017630915.1 Clostridia bacterium | reverse complement strand
TATTCCTATTATTTAACAAGCGAATCACTAAACACAGAGCGCACGACGGTTTGTATGTGTTTATGATAATTATCGGCACAATATTAAGTTTTACGGGTATGTTCAACGTTTATTTAAAACGTACCGCCATTTATTTTAACTATCCCGACTTCATTTTGCTCACGCAACTTAAATATGTGTTCGATTTGAAAAGCCGAGGGGCGTTTTACGTATTGGCAACGGTGTATTCGTTATTTATGTTTATACTGACGTATTATATACTCGGTCAGACGGGTATTTTCCCATACCAATATTTGAGTTAAGGATTCAGTAAAAAACAAACGTTAATAAGGAGATTCTTATGCCGAAATTCAGTGTTATAATTCCAATTTATAATGTGGAAAAGTATATACGTCAATGTATCGATTCGGTTTTGAATCAATCCTATACCGATTTTGAAGTGATTTTGGTAGATGATGGCTCGCCCGATAATTGCCCGACCATCTGTGATGAGTATGCCGAAAAAGATTCGCGCATCAGGGTGCTTCATAAACAAAACGGAGGCTTGGTTTCGGCAAGAAAAGCGGGGGCAAACATTGCCAATGGGGAATATATTGTATGCGTTGACGGCGATGATTGGATCGAAGAAATTCATTTGGAAAACTTTAATTCAATCATACAAGAGTTTTCACCCGATATAATAACCTGTCGTTTTATATATGCATACGAAAACGGTATGTCAAACCGTACATCACGCGGTAGATACCCATTTGGTTATTATTCAAAGGAACGTATAGTAAACGAAATCTATCCGTCTTTGATACATAATGATTTGGTGAAATATTTTCCGCCTTCGATTTGGGCAAAGGCGTATCGCGCGGATTTGTACAAAAAGTTTCAAATGCAGGTCGATGACCGAATTAAAATCAGCGAGGACAGCGCCTGTACTGTTCCGTGTGTTTTTTATGCAAATTCCCTTTATATATCCGATAAAGCCACTTGTAACTACCGTCAAAATATAACTTCTATGACAAAAGACAGAAAAACTTTGTCATGGGAAGGGCCCGAATTGGTTCATAAGCAGTATATGAATCAAATGGACCTTAAACAAATGGATTTTGAAGCACAATTATATAGAAAGACGGTTCATGAGTTATTTACGGTGGTTGTTTCTCAATTCAATCGCAATGAACCGTACAGAAAAATTGTCAAGGATATAAAAACTCACTTGAATTCCGATGTATATTCCGAATGTATAAAAAAAGCAAAATTCAAAGCATGGAACGGCAAATGGATGACACTTTCGTTGAGATACAGACTGTTTTTGTTGATTAAATTGTATCATGCTGTGAACTTGGCGAAACAAAAAAGGAACATAGGATAAATGTTAAAAAAATTAAGAAACAGCCCTGTGGCATCAAACGCAGGGTGGATAATCGCGTGTAAATTGTGCAAAGCGGCATTGACGCTGGTTTCTACAATGATAGTTTCGCGATATTTGGGTGTTGACAAATACGGTATTCTTCATTATGCGTCAAGCCTTGTCACGTTTTTTACTCCGATAATGCAGTTGGGCTTGAATGAGATATTGGTTCACGAGATTATCGCCTCGCCCGAACGCGAGGGGAAAACCGTCGGCACCGTTGTTGTCATGAACTTGGCGGCATCAATACTGTGTGTGCTTGGCATTGTGGGATTTGTCAGCGTTTTGCACGCCGATGAAAAAGATACGATTTTGGTTTGTATATGTTATAGCCTTAAACTCGTTTTCCAAGCGACCGAAATGATTTTTTATTGGTTTCAGGCAAAACTTAAATCAAAATACACTTCATTAGCAATCCTTGCCGCATATATTTGCGTTGTACTTTTACAAGCACTTTTCATATTCTTGCATTTCGATGTGTATTTGTTTGCATTGGCGAATGCGCTTGAATTTTTGCTGATAACAGTTATTTTATTAGCGTTTTATTTTAAACAAGGCGCACAGAAACTGTCGTTTTCAATGTCCGCCGCAAAAGAACTGTTTTCCAAAAGTAAATATTATATTATATCGGGCTTGATGGTTGTGGTATTTTCTCAAACCGATAAGATGATGTTGAAGTGGATGTGCGATAATGCCGAAGTGGGTTTTTATTCTGCGGCAATGACATGCGCCACCATGACGAGTTTTGTCTTCGTTGCAATCATCGACTCTATAAGACCGACAATATTCAGCAGTAAAAATGATACGGCTCAATTTGAACAGAAATTAAAATTTCTGTATTCCGTCATTATTTGGTGTTCGCTGTTACAAAGTGCTGTCATGACAGTCGCATCGCCCATTATTATACGTATTTTATACGGCGCTGAATATATGGGGGCAATTAACATATTGCGGATAGTCGTCTGGTTTACAACCTTCTCTTATATAGGCACCGTTCGGAATATATGGATATTATCATGCGGATATCAAAGATATCTGGGCTGGATAAATCTGTCGGGCGCAATGATGAATATTATGCTTAATGCGTTAATGATACCGCATTACGGAGCAATCGGTGCGGCAATCGCTTCGGTTATTTCTCAAATATTCACCAACGTTATTATCGGGTATATTTTACCGCCTTTGAGGAAAAATAATAAACTGATGTTTCAAGCAATCAGCCCCAAACCGATGATAAAATATATCTTGGGGAAATAATTCAAACAAAAAAGGTTGTCGCAACAAGAATTGCGGCAACCTTTTTATATATTAAAGATTTTGTGACCTTGTCACAGAAATATATTTAAAAACGGGTTATAATAAAAACACAAAACAAAGAAAGGAAATCAATAATATGGCAGTAATGAATGTAAATAACGACAATTTTAATGAACTTAAAAACAGCGAAAAAACCGTGCTTCTTGATTTTTATGCGGATTGGTGCGGTCCTTGCCGTATGGTTTCTCCGATAGTTGATGAAATCGCAAACGAAAACCCCGAAATCCTTGTTGGCAAGGTAAACGTTGATAACGTGCCCGAACTTGCTAATATGTTCGGTGTATCGAGTATCCCCATGCTTGTTGTAATGAAAAACGGCAAGGTGGTAAACCAAGCCGTTGGCGCAAGACCGAAAGAACAGATACTTTCAATGCTTTGATTACAAGGTTAAATCGCGAAGACGCTTTTTGTCAAGAATCTTGACACCCTTGCGTGAAACTTCAACAATTCCTTCACTTGAAAAATATTTCAACATTCTCGACACCACTTCACGCGCCGACCCGATGTATTTGGCAATCTGCTCGTGGGTAAGGGGAACGGTATCGGAATTAAGACGCGACGATTCGTCTGTCAAGAATATCGCAAGCCTCTTGTCCATGCTCATAAACAGAATTTGTTGCATTATCCACATCACGTCGGAAAAACGGCTGACCGCCGTTTCAAGTGCGAAGATTTTGATGTCGGGATTGTTGTCTGCCACCGAAGTAAACGCCGAACCGTCGATAACGTAACATTCGCTGTTTTCTTCGGCATCAATGAGTATGTCAAAAGTGATGGTTTGTAAAACGCAAGACGACGAGAGCATACACATGTCACCCTCGTGCAGACGGTAAAGCGTAATTTCTTTTCCGTCTTCGGACATCATATAAACACGCAAACAACCCGAACGAATAAAGAATACGCCTGAACAATCTGTCCCGTCGTGTATCGTTGTGCCCTTTGGGTAGGAAAGCGCAAACGAGTTTTGACATAAAATCTCACGCTCGTTTTCGGTGATATCAGACCAAAAAGGAAATATTTCTTTGTAAATCGGTTCGAATAATGTGCGCGCCATGATAAACTCCGTTTTAATAGTTTATACTTGCATTTTACAACCGATTTTTGTGTCTGTCAATAATCTTTTGGAGGATAATATGGAACACGTTTATGATGTAATAATAGTAGGCGGAGGTCCTGCGGGATATACGGCGGCGCTGTATGCTTCTCGCGCGGGTCTTGATTCGCTTCTGATTGAACGTATGTCTGCCGGCGGTCAAATGGCGTTGACGGGAGATATAGATAATTATCCTGGTTTTGAAGAGGGAATAGACGGTTTTACTCTCGGCATGAAGATGCAACAAAATGCTGAACGTTTTGGCGCGAAAACAGAATACGCCGAGGTCACTTCGGTCGATTTCGCGCAAGATATAAAACGCCTTGAAAGTGCAAATAAAAGCTATTATGCAAAAACTGTTATTTTGTCGGTCGGCGCAAATCCGAAAGAACTCGGTATAGACGGCGAAAACGAACTTATCGGCAGAGGTATGCATTATTGTTCGCATTGTGACGGACGGTTTTATAAAGATAAAACAGTTGTTGTCGTCGGCGGCGGAAATTCTGCCGCGTCTGATGCGCTATATCTTTCGCGTTTGGCGAAAAAGGTGTACGTTGTTCACCGCCGTAATGAGCTTAAAGCCGAGAAAATCTATCACGAGCCCTTGATGAATATGCAAAACGTCGAATTCGTATGGGATAGCGAGGTCGTGGAATTTATAACCGATGAAAAGTTAAAGGGTGTAAAGATTAAGAACCGCAAAAACGAAAATGTTTCCGAGCTTTTATGCGACGGTGTGTTTGTAAGCATCGGAAGAAAACCTGCAACCGAGTTTTTGAAAAACGATATAACCCTCGATGCAAACGGTTATATAATCGCCGACGAATCGACAAAAACGAACGTCGGGGGCGTATATGCTGTCGGAGACGTGCGTACAAAGGCGCTTCGCCAGATTGTAACCGCCGTTGCAGACGGTGCAGTTGCGGTGCACTATGCCGAAGAATATTTGGTGACTGAGTCACGGAAACAGTCTTGAAAATTTGATATATAAGTGGTACAATAAATAAAAAATTAAAGAGGTAATGATTATGTGTGAAAACAAATTCTATATTTGCGAAAAATGCGGTAACCTTGTAGGAATGATAAATGCATCGGGCGTACCTATGATGTGTTGCGGTCAGAAGATGACCGAACTTAAAGCGGGTACGGTAGAAGCAAGCCGTGAAAAGCATATCCCCGTTGCAACCGTTAATGACGGAATTGTAACCGTCACCGTCGGCTCGGTTGAACACCCCATGGCAGAAGAACACAGCATTCTTTGGGTTTACCTTAAAACCGATAAGGGCGGTCAGCGCAAGTGCTTGGAAGTAGGCAAAGCGCCTACCGTAACCTTTGCACTTGCCGATGAAAAACCGCTTGAAGTTTATGCATATTGCAACCTTCACGGTCTTTGGATGAGTGAAATCGAGGAAGTTAAGGTTTGTCCCTTAAAGCCCGTTGATACCGAAACCAATGAAAACTATACTGTTTGCCATTGCAATAACGTAAGTTATTTTGATATTCTCGACGCAGTACATAATAACAGCGACGCTCAAAAATTGCTCGATATCTTTGAAGACGTTAAGAATACCACCAAATGCTCGACGGGTTGCGGAGGATGTTACGATAAGGTTATCAAAATTATCTCCGAAACAATGAACAGCGGCAAATAAAAATAAAAAATCAATCGCAGATTCGGCTTTGTAAGTCTAATCTGCGATTTTCGTTTTTTGCCTTGCTATGATGAAAAAAGTGTGTTATAATTATTAAAAAATTAGCGGAGCAAAATTATGAAACTCGATTCTATATTTACTTCAAATATGGTTTTTGCGGCAGGTAAGCCGATTCGAATTTACGGAGAGGGAAGCGGACTTGTCGAAATCTCTTTCGCCGGCAAATCGACAAGCTTTTATTCCGACGGCGATATATGGTTAGTTGAATTTGAACCCATGGAATATGGCGGCCCTTTTGAATTAAAGGCGGTTTTTGAAAATGAAACCGTTGTTTTGAATGATATTTATGTGGGTGACGTTTATCTCTTTGCAGGACAGTCTAATATGATGTTCAAACTTCAAGAATCGACTGCACCCGAAAGTATGTACGAAACAAACGATATGCTTCGTTTGTTTTCGACCGACCGTATCGAAAAGAGCGACCGTTTTACCTCAAAAGACGGTTGGGTAAAGAGTAAAAAAGATGAAGTTGGCTATTGGTCGGCAATCGCATATCTCACCGCTAACGAAGTGGTTAAAACAAAGAACGTCGCTGTCGGCGTGATTTCGGCACATCAAGGCGCGTCGGTTATCGAAAGTTGGCTCCCCGAGGGTGTCCCTGCATCGCTTGGCATTTCGCTTGCAGATAACGAAAAACATATAGACCATTTTTATGAAGAATTTAAGGAGTGGAACCAAGACGGCAAACTATATTCTTATGCATTGGCGCAGGTGTTTCCTTTTGCCGTTTCTGGTGTTGTTTGGTATCAGGGCGAGAGCGACACGACGATTGAAGAAGCAAACGTTTACGACAAAGAACTTTCTGCGTTTATAGATGTCGTTCGCGAAGGTTTTTTTGATTCCGAACTTCCGTTTATCGTTATACAAATTGCCGATTTCGATAATCGCACCGACGAGGCATGGAAACTTTTGCAACAAAAACAGTATGATATTCAGTTTAACGTTCCTAACGTAAAAACCGTTATCTCATCTGACGTTTGCGAAAGCGATAATATACATCCTGCAACAAAACACAAATTGGCAAACCGCGTCGCACAAGTTTTGTTAGGTTTATAACGCTTTGATAACACCGCAAGCGATTTTTGTTCCGGCATTTCCCGAAGGCTGTGTTGTGAAATCGTCGGGGTTGCTGTGAATTACGACCGTTTTGCCGATTATTTCGTTAAGACTGAATCGGTCTGTGAAAAATGCCGAAAAGGCGTTGCCGTTACAAGATATCAATGGTGGCATATCGCCTGCGTGAAGCGGGTGGGGAAGTTGATGTGGATTGTAATGGTTTCCCGTGTTTTCGAATTTGTTTCCAAAACAGTTGTTGCCCTCGTGTATGTGAAATCCGTAAAAACCGCTTGACGTGTTCGGCAATCCGCTTATATCGGCAACGACTAAAATGCAATCTCTTTTTCGGTAGAAGCATACTTCACCCGATAACTGCTTTGTGTTGCTTCCGCCTTTTATGTGTGCTTTTGCGTTTGGCTTTCCGAAAATTCTGTTCATGTTATCACCTCATAATCATAATATGCATCGGCGGTACGGTATGAGAAATCAATTTTTTCGATTGAACAATAAAATAGTAAACAGCTTTTTGGGCAAACCCTATTCCGCCTTGATGAGATGGTTTTTGAACGCCGAACACGCTTTCTTTAATCTCAAATGGAAACTGTCGGGAGGGAAATTGCCCTCGGAAGATGACGTAAAACTCATGCGAGAAAACGTAACCTTCGTTTTCAAATCGTTTGAACGTCAAAAATCGGCAAAACGTTTATATGCAAATATCCGCCGGTATTATCCCGACGTAAAGGTGATAATTGCCGACGACAGCAAAACTCCGCTTGACTTAAAGGGCGATAACCTTGAAGTGATACATCTGCCGTTTAACAGCGGTTTGAGTTTCGGGCTGAATAAAGCGCTTGAAAGGGTAACGACACCCTATGTTGTACGAATGGACGATGACGAGGTTTTAACACCGTTTACAAACTTTCATAAACACTTGCGCTTTCTTATGCAACATGAAGAAATTGACCTTTCCGCTGTTTCCTATGTTACGACTCCGCGTTGCAGAAACCATAAGGTGATTTCAAAACGATATCTCGCACAATCAATGGATATCGCGCCCAAACCTTTAAAAATACCGCACCTGACAAAGATTGATGACGAACATACCGTTGTCGGCAAACCGCCTAATATATTTATCGCGCGTACCGATGCGGTCAAGTCGGTTGGATATGACGATAATATACGTATGCTTGACCATAACGAATTCTTTTTCAGGGCGGCAGGGAATAAAGTTTCGGTGTTTTCGCCCGATTCGTTCGTCTTTCATATCCATGACGTCACCGATAAAAATTATCTAAATTACCGTTCGGATTTTCGAGCCGACCAAGAGTATATAAAGGCAAAAATGACCTTGATTTTGAAGAACAAAGAAAATAAGTAACCCTTCTTTTGTGCAAAACTCCCACAAAAGATATGTAAAAGTGTTTTTGATTCTAAATATATTACTGTTGATTTTAGATGAATTATAGTGTATTATTAAGTTGTTGAAATTTGAGTATCTACGCAAGATGCTCGTAAAATTAAGAAATGAGGTTGCATTCACATGGCAGAGCTTAATTTAAGCAAATACGGTATTGTCGGCACTACGGAGATTGTTCACAATCCTTCTTACGACGAACTTTTTGCAGAAGAAATCAAGCCCGAACTCGAAGGCTTTGAAAAAGGTCAAGTCAGCGAACTCGGCGCAGTAAACGTTATGACCGGTATCTACACCGGCCGTTCTCCCAAAGATAAGTTCATCGTAATGGACGAAAACTCCAAGGACACCGTTTGGTGGACTTCCGATGAATACAAGAACGACAACCATCCCGCATCTATCGAAACTTGGAACACTTTGAAAGAACTTGCAGTTAAAGAACTTTCCAACAAGAAACTCTTTGTTGTTGACGCATTCTGCGGCGCAAACAAGGATACCCGTATGGCTATCCGTTTCATCATGGAAGTTGCTTGGCAAGCTCACTTCGTTAAGAATATGTTTATCGCTCCTACTGCCGAAGAACTTGCAAACTTCGAACCCGACTTTGTTGTTTATAACGCTTCTAAGGCAAAGGTTGAAAACTATCAAGAACTCGGCCTCAACTCCGAAACCGCAGTTGTTTTCAACATCACTTCTCGTGAACAAGTTATCCTTAACACCTGGTACGGCGGCGAAATGAAGAAGGGTATGTTCTCTATGATGAACTACTACCTCCCCTTGAAGGGCATCGCTTCCATGCACTGCTC
>JAGBUH010000234.1 GCA_017630915.1 Clostridia bacterium | reverse complement strand
AAGCACCCCGACACACGCCCCGATATGGAGGAAATTTTGGCAGAGGAAGCCAAGCTTGACGTGGCAGGGCTTGTGGAAAGAGCTTTGGCTACCGACCATTTTGTTAGATTAGGGTAGGTTTTTAATATGAAATCGCTTATAAACAGACTAAAAAAGCAAAATAAAAAAATTTCGGTTGCCGAATCCTGCACGGGCGGTCTTATCTCGAAGATGATAACCGATACGGCAGGCGCAAGTGCGGTTTTCGATTGCGCCGTCACGGTTTATTCAAACGAGTTCAAGACGAAATTGCTCGGCGTTCGGGAAGAAACACTCGACGAATTCGGTGCCGTTTCGGAACAAACCGCGCGTGAAATGGCTTCGGGTGTACTTAACCTATCGGGCGCGGATATCGCGCTTTCGGTTACGGGAATCGCAGGGCCTTCCAACGACGGCTCTAAAAAACCCGTTGGTACGGTTTGTATCGGTGTCGCGACGGCTGAAAAATGCTATGCAACCACCTTTGTTTTTGCAGGAAGCCGCACAGAAGTCAGAAGAATGGCGGCAAAAATGGCGCTTAATATGGCTTATGACGAACTCGGAACAACAAAAAAGACTGCAAAAACCAAGAAAACCGAGAAAATTAAAACCACCGCAAAATCCGCCGTTAAGAAAACCAAATCGGCTATCACAAAATCAAAATCCGCTATCAATAAGTTGATGAAAAAGGATAAATAACTTTCGGAAAAGTATCTATGATAGGAAAAAAGAAATTTTCGTTATCTACTACGCAGGTTATTTTGCTTAGTTTTTTGATAACAATTATGTTGGGAAGTATTCTTCTGTCACTTCCGATAAGTTCAGCAAACGGCGTTTCGGTTCCGTATATCGACGCGCTTTTTACCGCAACGACTTCGACCTGTGTTACGGGGCTAGTAACGCTGCCAACCGCAACGACTTGGAGTTTGTTCGGTCAAATAGTTATTCTTATCTTAATTCAAATCGGCGGTCTCGGCGTTATCACTGTCATGTCGGGTTTTATGATATTGCTTAATCGTAAAATGGGAATCAGCGACCGTCTTTTGATACAAGATGCATTTAATTTGAACACCATGTCGGGACTTGCGAAATTCGTAAAGAAGATACTTTTCGGTACGTTGCTTATCGAAGGAATCGGCGCGTTGCTTTATATGCTCGTTTTTGTTCCCGAATTCGGCGCACGGGGTATATGGATATCGTTTTTTAACTCTATTTCCGCCTTTGGCAACGCCGGAATCGACATAATCGGGGAATCAAGCCTTTGCGATTATGCCACAAACCCCATTATAAACATAACGACCTCGCTGTTAATTATCATCGGCGGTATCGGTTATATCGTTTGGTGGGACGTGCTTCGGGTTATAAAAAAACGAACTTCACGCAATAAAAAAATATTCAAATACTTAACGCTTCACAGTAAAATCGCTATCGTTACGACGCTTTGTCTTATTTTTGGCGGTGCTGTACTCATATTTATTTTCGAATATGACAATCCGTTGACGATTGCCGAAATGCCGTTGTTTGACAAAATACAGGTCTCGATTTTCCAATCGGTGACAACGAGAACGGCGGGATTTGCCTCCGTGCCTCAGGAAAATCTGACAAATGCATCGTCACTCGTTTCGCTCTTGCTTATGTTTATCGGCGGTTCTCCCGTCGGAACGGCAGGCGGTGTGAAAACTGTGACTATCGTCGTACTTCTCAGTTCAGCGTTTGCGACGATAAGAAACAAAAAACAGGCAACGGTGTTCGAGCGTACCGTTTCGGGAGACTCTATCCGCAAGGCAGTTGCGGTGGTTGCGACTTTTACGGTAATCATGTT
>JAGBUH010000233.1 GCA_017630915.1 Clostridia bacterium | reverse complement strand
CAACGCGACGCTTGATTTCTTCTTTTCTTACTTTACGGAGTTTAAGACCGAATGCCATGTTATCAAAAACAGACATATGAGGATAAAGAGCGTAGTTCTGGAAAACCATCGCAATATCTCTGTCCTTAGGAGCAACGTCGTTAACTCTCTTGTTTTCGATGAAGAGTTCACCTTCGGTGATTTCTTCAAGACCTGCGATCATACGGAGGGTGGTGGTTTTACCACAGCCCGAAGGACCAACGAAGATAACGAATTCCTTATCCTGAATTTCAAGAGTGAAATCAGATACAGCGGTTACTCCGCCGGGGAATCTTTTGTAAATGTGCTTAAATAATACACTTGCCATTTGAAACCTCCATGTTGAGGGTATGCCTCATTTTCTATCACGTACAATCATAACAAATTTTTATCATAAATGAAAGTGTTTAATTACCCAAATTTTCACCTTGTAGTTTATATATTTTGCATAATATTCACGGAATTCTAAATCCGTGAACAAATCCGTCGCCTTCTGTGGAGCAAATGTCACCGGCGATAACTCTTCCGTTGCGAATGAACAATGTGGCAAGAACTTCGCCTTCAAAGTCATAGTTTATAACCTTAAATACGTAAGCTGTTGCATCTTTGCCTATATATCGTTTCAAATTCAGACCTTGTGCGCGTTGTATATCGTTGTATTTTTCAAAAACACTGTTAAATTCTTCGGGTATTTCTATTTCGTATATGTTTGTTGCTTTCGGCTCAACTTCATGGCCAAAATTCGAAAGGAATTTCACCATATCTTCTTCATTGGCAATGTTTTTAAAGTCTGTGTTCACGCTGGCAACGTCGGAAGCGGCGCTGACAGCGGGCAATATGCTTATTGCAGAGGTGAGTACGACAACCGATAAAGCGATGATTACAAAAAACTTTACACCGGATGCTTTCATGGTGTACACGAACATAATAAATCTCTCCCTATAAATATTATTTGTAAATTATATAGGGCGAAACATAAAAATATTCATTCGTTGTATGTTGATAAAATTTCTTCGATATCTTCTAATTCTTTATAAAGCGCGTCTATTTTTGCTTCGGTTGCGTTCTCTCGCTCATAAAGTTCATTAAGTGCGGCATAGTCGCTGACTATTGAGTCCTCGTTTTCTTTTTGCTTCAACTCGTAAAGTTCTTGTTCGAGTTGACTTATTTCGTTTTCGATGGCACCATGACGCGTTTTGGCGGAACGCAATTGATTTTTGCGCTGCTTAGATGCTTCAAAATCAGCTTTGCCGCTTCCTGATTCGGATTTAATAATTATAGGTTCATTTTTTTTGCGAGTTGAAATATATCTGTCATAACCACAATTACAATGGCAATATCCGCTGTCAAAACCATCTTTGTCGATTTCAAGTATTGAAGTTGCAAGTGTTCGTATGAAATATCGGTCGTGCGAAACCGCAATAATGGTTCCGTCATATTCGAGTAATGCATTTTCGAGCATTTCACGAGAATCAATATCAAGGTGATTTGTTGGCTCGTCAAGTATTAAAAGACTTACTCCGCAAGCGACCATTTTGGCAATGGAAAGACGTGCTCTTTCGCCGCCGCTTAAAACCGAAATGCTTTTAAATACATCATCGCCTCTAAAACCGAACTGCGCGAGCATAGAACGTATTTGAGTGTTGGTTTTATCGGAATAAACACTCCAAATTTCATCAATAACGTTGCTGTTTTGATTTAGTAACTGTTGTTCTTGGTCGTAATAACCTATGGTTTGATTGTATCCTAATTCGAATATGCCACCGATTTGTGTTGCACGACCTGTTAATATCTTTAACAAAGTTGATTTGCCGCAACCGTTAGCACCGATTACAAAAAGGCGTTCGCCTCGCTTGACTTCGAAAGATAAATTATCGAATAGCGGATTGTTTGGATAAGCCATTGAAAGAGAACGCACTGAAAGGACATCTTTGCTCATTGCGCCCGAATGGGAAATAGAAAACGAAATACCCTTTTCTTTTTCCTTGGGCTTTTCGAGTTTGACCATTTTATCAATCGTCTTTTGACGACTTTCTGCTGCAATTATATTCTTTTCACGATTCCATTTGCGTTGGTTTTCGATAAATGCTTCCAACCGCGCAATTTCTTTTTGTTGTAGATTATAGTGTTTTAGTTTTGCTTCGTCGAGAGCTTTTTTCTTTTCGCGGAACTGTGTATAATTACCCGTATACATTTCCGAACAGCCATGAGATATTTCCAATGTTTTGTTTGTAGTCTTATCGAGAAAGTATCTGTCGTGCGAAATAATAAGAAAGGTTTTCTTTGAAGCGACAATATAGTTTTCAAGCCATTCGCAAGCCTGCACGTCGAGATGGTTGGTAGGTTCGTCGAGAAGCATAATATCAGGGTCTGCAAGAAGCAATTTTACAAGCAACAGTTTTGTTTTCTGTCCACCACTTAACGAATCGGCGTTTTTGGTTAATTCACTTTCAGAAAAACCGAATTTTGACAACAAGGATTTGGTTTTGCTTCTAAATTCGTTGCCACCGTTGTTTATAAAACGTTCGTTTTCTTCGACAAAGGATTTGATAGCACTTTCGTCTCCGTTTTCCATTCTTATTCTTAAACTTGAAATTTTTTCTTCTGCTTCGATTAAATAACCGTATGCCGAAACGGCGGCTTCATATATACTGCAACCGAAACGGTGTGCGTCGTTGATTTGTTCAAGACAACCGACAGTTGAACCGTTGGAGATGAAAACTTCACCATTGCTCGCGTCGAGATTACCCCTAATAATAGAAAATAAAGTAGATTTACCCGCGCCGTTAACACCGATAACGCCGACTTTATCACCGGCGTTTACAGAAAAATCTATCTTTTCTAATATTATATCTGCACCGTACGATAGAGAAACACCGTCGCAGACAATTATGCTCATTTCGGACCTCCGAGAATATTTTAAATTGATTCTATCATAGAGATAATAAAATGTCAAATTTAACATAAAATAAATATCGCTTCCCAAAAATCAAAGGGAAGCGACATTTTTATTTAATTGTTACGATTCGAGAACGGCGGATTCTCTGCTTCTGAAAAACAGAGTTGTCAACCAAAGACCGCTTATGGCTACGAGAGTATAAACGATTCTGCTGACGATATCGCCCTGACCGCCGAATATCCATGCGACGATGTCAAATTCGAAAAGTCCAATAGAACCCCAGTTAACAGCGCCGACAATTACAAGGAATAATGCTATTCTGTCAAGTATCATAATTCATCCTCCTCGATGATATTTTGCGCTTAATAAAAATAAATATGCATTGACTTTATTGAAATTTTTGGTTATTATATTGTTGTCTAAAAGATAAAACGAGGTATAGCTTATGAGAATGCGTCCCAAGAAAAACCGTGATAAGAGAATGGAAAAGGTGGAAAAACTTTTTATTCCGCTTGATGAAAACGGATGCGCGGTTATCGATGAATCATATAATGTCGAAGGCGAACTGTTTCTTGAAATTGGGTGCGGAAAAGGCGCTTTTATTACGGGATTGTCAAAACAGTATCCTGATAATAAACTCCTTGCCGTTGAACTTGTGCCTGATGTTTTAATGATGGCTATGGAAAAAGCGGATAGGGAAGAAGTTAATAACGTGCGATTCTTAAACGCAAACGCCGAAAATATTGCCGATATTATTCCCGCTGGTTCGGTATCGCGACTTTATCTTAACTTTTCTGACCCTTGGCCTAAAAAACGTAATGCGAAACGCCGTTTGACAAGTCCGCTGTTTTTGGAAAGATATAAAAAAATACTTGCCCCGAAGGGCAAGATATTCTTTAAGACCGACAACAAAGGGTTGTTCGATTATTCGCTTGAAAGTTTTGTCAATAACGGATATTCTATTACTGATATTTGCTTTGACTTGCACGCTGATGACGTGTTTTCGACGGACAATATCGAAACCGAATACGAAAAGAATTTTTCTGCAAAAGGCTTTTTAATCAACCGTCTTGTTGCCGAAATTCGTTAAGACTATCGAATACAACTTGGCGTTCGTCAAAGGGGTATTTAACACCTTTGCTTTCCTCGTACATTTCATGTCCTTTACCAATCAATAATATAACGTCGCCCTTTCGTGCTTCACGGAGGGCTTCTTTTATTGCGTTGCGTCTGTCGGGAATTACTTTGTATTTACCGTCTGTTTTGTGCATTCCGATAAGTATATCGCTTATTATGTCATTAACGTCTTCAAAACGAGAGTTGTCGGAAGTGATAATTGATAAATCGGAGTTTGCGCCGATAACTTCGCCCATTCCGTAGCGCCTTAATTTGCTTCTATTTCCGCCGCACCCAAACACCGAAATAATGCGTGGAGGATTGTAAAGTTTCATTGTTTCAAAAAGCGTTTTAACGCTGAATTCGTTGTGCGCAAAGTCAATGATGACAGTAAAATCTTTATCAATCGGTACAATTTCCATTCTTCCCTTTACAAAAGCAACCGAAAGCCCTTCTTTTATAGCTTCGTATTTAATATTATCAAGCCTTGCAACTGCAATTGCGAGAATGGCGTTGTATAACGAAAAATAACCGGGTGTGTTGAGTTCTATGGTGTGTTTTTCTGCGTTGTCGTTACAGACGAATTTTGTTTCTAATTTGTTTGCCGAACTTGAAAATTCGGGTTTAGAAAACATGAAATTGGCATCAGTTCCCGAACTTACGGTATGAATTGGGCACTTGACGCCGCCGATTATTCTGTCGTAATCGTCGCTATCTTTATTGACAACGGCGCGTTTGCATTGGTTGAATATCATTTTTTTGCAGTTGAGATATTCGTCAAAGTCTTTGTGCTCATTTTCTCCGATGTGGTCGGGGGAAAGGTTTGAAAAAATTGCGGTGTCGAAATTTATTCCGTATGTTCTGTCGAGTTTAAAACCTTGCGACGTTGCTTCGATTATAGCAGTATCACAACCCTCATCGAGCATTTGGCGGTAATATTTGTGGATAAGGTATGATTCGGGCGTTGAGTTTGCTGTGTCATAAAATCTATCACCGATATAAACGCCTGTTGAACCCATAATACCAACTTTGTGACCTGCTGATTCATATATAATTTTGAGCATAAAGGAAATACTGGTTTTTCCTTTTGTTCCGGTGATGCCTATTGTGTTTAGCTTTTCGGCAGGTTTTCCAAAGAAATTTGCACTTGCGAGTGCAAGAAACTTACGTGTGTCTTTTACATAAATTATAGTTGCATCGTCGGGTAAATCAAGAGTATCTTCCGCCGCAAAAATGCGTACACCTTTGTTATATACATCGGGCGCATAACCGTGACCGTCAGACACAAACCCTTTTATACAAACGAATATTGTATCATTTGTTGCTTTGCGAGAGTCGTAAATTATATCGTTGATCTCACTATTTTCTATTGTTTTGCTGCAAGAAAAATCAATTCCTTGAAGAATTTCTAAAAGATTCATATTTAACCTCCTAAAACTTATGTAAAAGTTCGCCTTTGAAAACGTTTGTACATTGTCCGCTGACGAACATATTTCCGCATTCGCGCGTTTCAACATTTACAATTCCGCCTTTTTGGTGAACGGCAACGTTATTGTTGCAATAACCGCATTGAATCGCTGTCGCTACACACGCACAACTACCCGTAACACACGAGTGCGTTTCGCCGATTCCGCGTTCCCATATCCTAATTGATATGTTATCTCTATCAATGACACTTGCAAATTCGACGTTTGTTCCGTTGGGGAAGATAGGGTGATTTTCTATTGTTGAACCTAAAATATTAAATTCGCTATCGGTTAAACAAGAAGTAAAAATAACACAATGGGGATTGCCAAGCGTAATGTTGAAATAATTTAATGCGATATCCCCTACGTTAAGTGTACCGATGTTAAGTACAATGGGCTTGCCGATTTCTGCACAAACGGTATTATTATTTACAGAAACCGAACGTGGTCCCGATTTTGTTTCGGCAATAAATGCGTTTTTGCTGAAAAAACCTCGTTTTGCAACATAATGTGCAGAACATCTTAACGCATTGCCGCACATTTCTGCTTCGAATCCGTCGGGATTATATACGTGCATAAAATAATCGTATCGCTTTGAAGCACCGATAAATACCGCACAGTCTGCGCCGACACCGTAATGTCTGTCACATAGATGCTGTATCAATTCTTTGCTTGGCAGAGTTTTTCGCGTTGGACTTCCGAAAAAGACAAAGTCGTTTCCGAGTGCTTGGAATTTGTGAAATTGCATTGTGGTTAACCTCATTATATCATTTTTGAAATGTTTTTCAATATAAATACCGATTATTCTTTTCAGATTGACTAAAAAATTCAAAAAATACTTGCAATTATCTTAATTGATGTTAAAATAAAGTAAATATATTAAATTGCGGAGGTAAAGGTGAATAACGGTTTTTATGCAATGCT
>JAGBUH010000232.1 GCA_017630915.1 Clostridia bacterium | reverse complement strand
GCAGCGACAATGTTTGTTTTTCTAATGATTTTCCGTTTGTTTTTTAGGCGTTCTGACAGCATTACTGCGTTGTTTATTTCGTTGGCGTTGATTCTTGTTATAAATCCATTTTCGATATGTTCTGTCGGAATGCAACTTTCCTATTTATGTAGTTTGGGAATTCTTCTTTCTCAACCGATTATGGGAAGTATACGAACATATTTTGGAGTACGTCGAAAAGAATCTTATGGGATTAAGGCTATATTATATAGGATTTTGCCAGTTTTATTGATTCCGCTGATAATTACATTTTCTACTACCGTCTTCTCTTTTCCTGTAATATGTACGCAGTTTGATACCATATCGTATATTTCTCCGATAATAAATTTGTTGGTGGTGACTCTTTTCTCATACGCGATAGGTTTTGCGTTAGTATCTTTTCTGCTTGCTCCTTTATATATTCCTTTGGCACAAATTGTTGCTTTTCCTGCTGGTTTGGTTTTCGATATAATTACCAAGATTTCAAAATGGATATATGAAGCCGAGATAGGGACAATGTCATCACATGCACCGCACATGTTGATACCCATCGCGTTGTCTGTTGTTATGATTGGTGCATTGATGTTTTTGTCGAGATATAAGATGCATTTTTTTATTTCCGCGGCAGTTTTGTTTTGCATTTCACTTTATGTTTGTTGGTTGTTTAATGATAAGTTTATTTCCCAAAAAAATTTCATGGAATATGGTTATGATTCAGGGGAATATGTGTATTGTCAAACATCCGATTCAAACGCTTATATTGATTTAGGCGGATATTCATCGAACCCAAGCGCAGTATATAATAACGGCTTTATAGCGTTAGATAAATATATTCTGTTGGATTATAGTCAATATTCGGTGAAGCGTTTCGACAGATTATGCGGAAACATGAAAATCGGCGCATTGTATCTACCGGAACCCCAAAATTCTTATGAAATGAAGATTTATTTACAAATAAAAGAGTTGGCAAACAGCAGAAATTGTGATATAATAGATTATAACGGTTTGTTTGAAATAACATTGACAGAAGAATTCGATGTTCAAATATATAACGAACCCGAACAAACGGTTATCTATGCTTCGATTATGGATAAAACCGTTAGATTTATAGGTGGAAGTTTTAACGAAGGATTTACTGCCGATGTTGCCATTGCTATGAGCGATTATAACGGCGAACCGAAACATATCGAAGCATATCAGACTTATGCGAGTGAAGATTATCTTAAATCTATTGAAGAAGCAAAACAGCATTTCAGCGCTTTTAAAGATACTATAAGAATAGAAATGCACAATCAAGAAAGGCAATTAAAAATATATGAGCCTTGACATACTAAAAGAGCGAATAAAAGAGAATAAATTAAGCGGTGTGTTTTTGTTTTTGGGACAAGAGGAATATACAAAGGACCACTATGCGAATTTGATTCGAAAAAAAGTAGATTCTTCGCCTTTACCAGAATTTAACCATATATATTTTAATGCAGCAAGCAATAAAATAAGCGATCTTGAAGATGCGGTGTATTCGCTTCCGTATATGTGGGAATCTAAGTTGATAGAGATAACCGATCTCGAAACTGCAAAGATAACCGAATCGGATATTGAAGATTATATAAGGATTTTTTCTGATATACCCGATTATTTGACCATTTTGGCGGTTTTGCGTGCCGATGCGCAGGTTGACGACGGGAAAGAGGATAAGGCTTCGAAAAGCGGTCTGCCATCGTTTATAAAAGCGGTTGCCGAAAACGGATTGGTTGTCGAGTTTGATGCCGAAAGGGCGGACAAACTATCTACATGGATTGCGCGCCATTTCAATGCAAAAGGTGTGAAGTTCGATTTTGCCGTACCGCGCGAAATGATTAACGTTTGCGGAAATGATATGTATATTTTGCAAGGCGAGATATTGAAGCTAACCGAAGTGTATTCGGGTACGCCTATTACGGTTTATGATGTTAGAAAATATTGTTGCGCCAATAGTGCATATAAGTATTTTGATATAGCAACTGCGCTCAACCGACGCGATATGGTGGCAGCAAAACGTATATTGGACAGCCTTGATTTAAGCAGAGAAACCATACCTATGGCGATAGGCGTTATTGTGAAAAACTATTCTGATATGCTTTTGGTAAAGATGGGGCTTGACTCGGGGAAGACGTTTGATGCGATTTCAAAAGAAACCAAAATAAAATCATGGTTAGTAAGAAAAATTGCTCAATCTATCGGGCAAACCGATGTGCGCACTCTTTCCTTTGCAATATCTCAACTTTCGAATGCCGACATGAAGCTAAAAAGTTACAGAGGTAACCCAAAGCGTATCTTAGAGTTGACTTTTTATAGGATTTGTACTTATGGAAGAAAGGATTAAACTGAAATATCCCGTTATAGTCGAGGGGAAGTACGATAAGGCAAAAGTAAGTCTTGCCGTATCAACACCGATTATCTCGCTTGACGGCTTTTCGGTATTTAACAATATAGAAAAACAACAACTTTTAAAAAGACTTTCACGCGGTGATGGCATTATATTGTTGACCGATAGCGACCGTGCGGGTAATTTTATCCGTGCAAAGCTAAAAGGTATTTTAAAAGGCAATATTTATAATGTCTATGCACCTGCAATTTTAGGTAAAGAACGCAGAAAAAAACAACCTTCTGCCGACGGTTTGCTCGGTGTGGAGGGAATAGAACTTGCTACTATAAAAGAGTTGTTAATGCCTTTTTCTGTATTTGATATCCCCGTTGGTGCAAACATTTCGAAAACCCGTTTTTATACAGACGGCTTTTCGGGCGGCGATAATTCATCAAATCGTCGAAAAGAATTATGCAAGATTCTTTCATTGCCCGAAACGCTTACGTCAAAAGCTTTGTTGGAGGCTATTAACCTTCTTGTTACAGAGGAAGAATATACATCGGCTGTTAAAAGGATAAATAATGAACAATAAGAAAACAGTTGGAATACTTACTCTCGGTTGCCGTGTGAATATGTACGAATCGTGCTCTATATCCGAACGGTTGCGTGAACACGGATACGAGATTTTAAAAGAGGGTAAGTGTGATTACTATATAGTGAATACATGTGCGGTGACAGCCGAAAGCGAACGAAAAAGCCGTCAACTTGTGCGACGTTGCGCGAGAAACGGCAAGGTTTTGGTTATTGGATGTGCTTCTCAACTTGTAAGTGATTTTAATGATATCGATAACGTAATATATGTAGGCGGAAACCGTAACAAAATGGCGGTTGTTGATGCTATTGTAAAATCTACAAACTCAAAGATAAATGCCGTTGAAGATATGGCTGGCGCCCCGTATGAAAATATGTATTTGAATAACGGTGACGAACTGTTTTCTAAATGCCGTGCATTTATAAAGATTCAAGACGGTTGCAATGGAAAATGCACATACTGTATAATCCCCAAATGTCGCGGTAGTGTTCGTTCTCGTGATGCCGATGATGTTGTTGAAGAAGCAATAAAATTGGTATCTAACGGCTATAAAGAGATTATACTTACCGGCATTGAAGTAAGCGCTTACAACAAAATGCCTCTTGCAGATTTGATATTGGAACTATCAAAAATCGACGGTTTGGAACGATTGCGTCTTGGCTCACTTTCGCCAAACGTAATAAATGCAAAGTTTTTAGAAAGCGTTTCAAAATCAAACATTTTTATGCCGCATATACATTTGTCGTTGCAGTCGTGCTCGGACAAGATATTGCAACTTATGAAGCGACCGTACCGAAAGAAAGATATATTCGAACGTGTTGATTTAATAAGAAAATATCTGCCGAACGTAATGCTATCTGCCGACATAATTGTAGGTTTTCCGAATGAAAGCGAAGAAGACTTTTTAGAAACGATGAACGCGTTACGAGAACTCGGTATATATCACGTTCATTCGTTCCCATATTCCGAACGAAGAGGAACAGAAGCTGCAACTATGCCTAATAGTGTTCCAAAAGCTGTACGCGCGTCAAGAAATACAAGATTGATTGAATCGTGTGCGGAAACACGAAAGTCGATATTTGAATCGCTTATTGGGCAAAATTATAAAGTACTCGTTGAAAAAATCGTGCAGGAAAAAGCGTTTGGACATACCGAGAACTTTATTGAGGCTGGTTTCGAATGTAAGGAATGCTCTGTTGGCGATATTATTGAAATTGTAATTACATCATACGATAACGATTTGATTTACGGCGACGTAATCAAATAGGAGGAAAGTTATGAACGAAAATATTCACGATGTTATAAATGAAACCGAAAACGTTGAATCGTTTGAGGAAAGTGTTGTTTCAGATTTAACACAAGGTCTTCATTCGCCCTTATATTGCAAGATAAATGACGTTACAATTAGAGATATACGTATTCGTGATGCCTTCACTCGCTTTTTGAAAGAAGTCGAATGCGGGGATTCTATAACGGTTATGGATATTTTAACTTCCGCTGAAAATTACGTAAAGAATGGCGAGGCTGACGTTAACGCAGGTAATTTGATTTTTGCCTATAATCCAAACCAAGTTACTGATAATAAATTCCGCGCAAAACTGTTAAAGAATACAGTTTCTAACGTTTATTCGCTTTTTGCAGTTCGAAACGGTATCACAGTTGATCTAAATGCTATTGGTGGCACAGTTGTTTCTGCCGAATCAACTCACTTCCTTATATTGCCTCCTAAAAAAGTAGATAAATTTAATAAACTTTTTGTTAAAAACGGCGTAGAACTGAAAAAGGTTGGGGAAGTTATATCGACAAATAGAATCATACTGTCAACAGGTAATGATGTTGTTGCTTCTGTTGACAAATCATTTTTAACTTCAAACTCTATGTCAAAGGTCGATATTGGAACCGAGCATTTTAATGCATTCCTTTCGGGATATAATGCAGTTTCTTCTTTGGTTTTGTGTAATTGCATTTCCTCAAATAATATTATAAGATTTGGTTTGGGTGGAACACTTTCTGAGATTGTAGCGCGTGCACTTGGCTATTTTGCCGCTTTGACGTATTTTAAAACTATACCTGTTAGAATTGTCTTTGTTGCTGATAATGAGGCTTCTGTTGCAGTATCGCGCCCGAGAATTGCCGACGGCGATTATCTGTATTTGCTTAAACTGCGTAAAGATGTTTACGAATTGCCGGATAAGGGGCATTTCGGACAGTTATTCTATTATCTTGGCGAAAAGAAACGTATGGGTATAATAAAAGATGTTCTCCCCTGTGGAGAGAACATCAATCGTGTTATAAATCGCTTGTGCACAGATACGCTTGAATACGATAAATTAAGCGAGATTCCCAAAGATTGCTTCGGCGTGATTGTAACAGTCGGCAGAGGGGAATCGGTTAACGGAATAAAGCTCGGTTGCTTTAAAAATACTTTATAATTTCACCTATTCCGTCAAGGATTATATCGGGGGCATTGTCTTCGTTGACATCTTCAATTTTGGTTTCGCCGCTTAATACCAAAACCGACATAAGACCGTTGTTTTTGCCGAGCGCGATGTCAGTGTATAATCTGTCGCCGACAATTGCCGTTTCGCTAAACGGAACGCCAAACAGTTCGGATATCATATCTGCGGTTTCTTTGTGGGGTTTGCCGAAATATTTCGGCTCTACGTTGGTTGATGCAGTGATTAAAGCCGCTATTGCGCCGCTGTCGGGAATGAATCCGTTTTCGGTAGGGCAGTTATAGTCAGGGTGTGTACAGTAAAAATCCGCACCATTTCGAATAAGATCGCAAGCTATCACTATTTTTTCATAGGTTAAGGTCGTATCGAACGAACTGACGACAATGTTTGCTTTTTCGGACAGAGTGATGCCTGATTCTTCAAATGATTGTTCCAACGCAGGTGTACCGACAAGATATACGGATTCATTTGGTCTGTTGCGTTTAAGATATTCGATAGTAACGTCACCGGCAGTAACAACGTCATTTCTTGTAGCACCGAAACCCATACGGTTAAGTTTATCAACGTAGTTGTTAGGGTTTTTTGAGGCGTTATTGGTGAAGAAAACAACCTTTCTTCCGCTTTCACGTGCGGTTTTTACAAACTCTATCGCGCCGGGAAGAATCTTTTCTCCCAAATAAATCGTTCCGTCCATATCAAGGACAAACAGTTTTATATTTTTTAGTTCGCGAGCATCCATATTTATTAACCTTTCGTGTTTTTTTATTCATTATACACATTTAAAAAAATATTTCAATAGGTGGTGTTTTTTATGGGAAGAAAATATTGTATCAGCGTCGATTTAGAGGGAGTTGCTTGCGTGGCAGGAACTTATGGTCAAGGTCTTGCTGAGGGCACAAGAAACTTTACGTTCGCTATAAACCAAGGCACTCGTGAGGCAAATGCCGCTGCAAAGGCTTTGTTTGACAGCGGTGCCGAAGAAGTGGTTATATGGGATTGTCACGGAACTGGGATCAATCTCGATTATTCTGCATTTGATTCGAGATGTAAGTTTATTATTGGTGCAGGAAGCCGTTTGCGCTTTCCGAGCATTGACGAAAGTTATGATGGTGTGTTGTTTATAGGCTATCATGCTTATGATACCCCCAAAGCCACTCTTGCTCACGTCTATTCTTCCTCGACTTTTGTGTCACATAAAATCAACGGAAAAGAAATTGGCGAATTGCAACTTGATGCGGCGATTGCAGGTAAACGTGGCGTTAAAACACTTTTCGTTTCTTCCGATGATATCTGTGTCGCACAAGCGAAAGAAAGCTTCCCTTGGATTAGAACTGTTGAAACAAAGAAAGCGCTCGCTTGGAATAACTGTATTAGCAAACACCCTGACGCCGTGTGTGAAGAAATATATGATGAAGTAACAAAGTTGGTTGTCGAACAAGATAAAATGCAAGCTTATACGATAGAAATGCCTTTCGAATTGACGGTATCGTATAAAAGAATTGAATATGCACAAGGTTGTAATTTACATAATCCCGATAACACGCCTTTTGAGGTGGTAGACGCGTACACCCGCCGCGGTATTCTTAACGATCCCGAGGATTATTTCCGCTTTTAAGGTGATTTGAATGACAAAATCGGAAAAACGTGAATTAAAAGAAAAACTAAAAAAACAGAATGACGATCGTATGCGTTCGTTGCGAGTTGTAAAATATTTGGAATATCCGTATATATTACCGAACAGTCCCGTTGAGATTGTTGAAGGATATATCCTTTCGGATAGAGATGATTATACCGTTTTCGCTTCGTATATTTTCAAAAATGTGTCTGAACTTTCTATACGAAAACTAAACATTCGTCTTTTGTGTTATTTGAACCAAAATATACCCTATACAACCATTGATTTTACATATTCGCAGGACGATTTGACATTCGGAATAATCAACGTTAATGGAAACGATCTAAAACTTAAAGATGCTAATTTGATTAAGTATATTGAAAAAAGTGCAACTTTCGGTTCATGTGTGTATATTCCGTTGCCGGAAAGTTATTTTACAAAACTCGAATTGACATTGTTATCTGTTGAATATGCTGGTGGTAGAACCGAAATAATTAACACGGTTGTAACGGGTGATGCCAAAAAATATCAAGAACTTGATGATATAAGCAAACTTGTATATACTCGCGTGAATATCTATCAAGCAGCAGAAGAAAAGTACCCGACAAAGGTTATACCTCAATTCGGTAAGAACGTTTGGCTTTGCTGTTGCGGAAACAAGAATCCCGATTCAAGCGGAGTTTGCGAGAATTGCGGTAGGGAAAAGGAATGGCAAAAAGCGTCTGTTAGCGAAAAAATACTTGAAGAAACAAAGGCACAAATAGTAAATGACCCTCGTGAAGTAACGCTTCACGATAAGAGCAAATTCAAGCAAAACAAATATTTGGAAAGTGATGCCGAAACACAGCAAAAAATCGAACAGTACGAAAAAGCGATGAAGAACATTGCTATTGAAGAAAAGAGCAAACATCGTCGACAAATGATGTTGATCCCTAAAATCGCTTTGGCAATCCTTATATTCTATCTACTCGTATTTGTTTTGAAGATTATTATTGAATTCCAAATTCCCGAAGAAGCGACGTCAACTGCAATTATAAATGCAGTTCGATTTGTAAAGTTGTAACTATGAAAAAAGCGCACAATGTGCGCTTTTTCTACTTTATAATCATTTCGATTAACTTTTCAACCGCGGGGGCAGGTTCTACGTTTTTTAACGTGCATATGCCGATGCTACGTTCCGGGAGTTTGAAATCTGTTTTTAGTTTAAACACTTTTTTGTCTTCAAGTTGTGGAGAGAATTCTTCTGTAACACAAGCTATGCCAAGGTTCTTGCTTGCGAAATCAAACAACAGGTCATAAGATCCGAGTTCAAATTCGGGATTAAGTTCGATTCCGTATGTACTAAAATACGCATCGGTGATTTTTCTTGTATTGGATTTAGGTTCGAGCATAACGAGGGGAAGTGACGCTAATTCTTGCATTGAAACATATCTGTCGGCAAGATAACTATATTGTTCACCTGCAACGAAAATATCGTGCAGTTTTCGAACCTCTATAATATCTAAATTATGCGCCAATTCGTTTGAAATTGGCAAACTAACAAATGCGACGTCTACTTTACCTGAATTAAGCCTCCCAATAGTTTCGTCGGTTACGCGGTTGAGAATTTCGATTTTAATGCCTGGGTAAGTGTTATGAAAGATTTCAAGTTTGTCAAGCAGAAAGTGCCTTGTGATTGTGTCACCTGCTCCGATACGCAAACTGCCCTCATCAAGCGATTTCATGCGCGTAAAAAGATTTTCAGCGTTTTCTATTTCATCAATGGCGCGTTTGGCATACCCAAAAAGAAGTTCGCCTTGCGAAGTTAATTTTGCGCCTTTTTTGCCACGTACAAACAACATGACGCCAAGTTTGTTTTCTAACGAGCGTATTTGTTGGCTAACTGCACTTTGGGTAATAAATAAAGATTTTGAAGCTTCAGAAAAACTTCCACATACGGCAGTTGTGTAAAATATTTTGTATTGTTCAAGTCTAATATCCATAAGTATACCTTATAAAAACCATTATTAACAAACTGTTGACTTATACTATATCATATATTATAATGTATTTGTACTTATGTCAATAGTTATTTGGAGGTTTTTATATTATGAGTGAAAGACTTGTTGGTACGGTTTCGCGCGGTGTTAGAGCGCCCATTATCCGTCAAGGCGATGATATTGCTTCTATCGTTGCTGAAAGCGTTTTGGACGCTGCTAAAAGCGAGAATATTGAAATTCGTGATAAAGATGTTGTGGCGGTTACTGAGGCGGTGGTCGCACGTGCGCAAGGCAACTATGCATCTGTCGATCAAATTGCATCCGATATCAAAGCAAAATTCCCCGAAGGAACTTTTGGTGTTATTTTTCCGATTTTGTCGCGTAACAGATTTGCGATTTGCTTGAAGGGTATTGCGCGCGGCGCAAAAAAAATTGTGCTTATGCTTTCCTATCCTTCTGATGAAGTCGGCAACCACTTGATTGATTACGATTCTCTCGATGCTGCAAACGTTAACCCTTGGACCGACGTTTTGACCGAAGCAAAATATCGTGAACTTTTTGGCATTGTAAAGCATCCTTTCACAGGTGTTGATTATATCGAATATTACCGCGAACTTATCGAATCACAGGATTGTGAAGCTGAAATCATTCTTGCGAACGATTGCCGCAAGATTCTTGATTATACCGACTGCGTCCTTACCTGCGATATCCACACTCGTGCACGTAGTAAACGTCTTCTCGTGGCTGCCGGTGCAAAGCGCGTTTACGGTCTTGATGATATTCTTACAAATTCTGTTGACGGTTCCGGTTATAATGAAAACTACGGTCTTCTTGGAAGCAATAAAGCAACCGAAGATACAGTAAAATTGTTCCCTCGCGATTGCCAAGTTGTTGTTGATAAAATCGCTTCGATTTTAAAAGATAATTCGGGCAAAGATGTTGAAGTTATGGTTTACGGTGACGGCGCATTTAAGGATCCTGTTGGAAAAATTTGGGAACTTGCTGACCCCGTCGTTTCTCCTGCGTATACTGCCGGTCTTGAAGGACAACCTAACGAAGTAAAACTTAAATATCTTGCGGACAACGATTTTAAACATCTTTCCGGTAAAGAGCTTAAAGATGCGATCAGCGAATATATCCGTAATAAAGATGCTGACTTGGTTGGCAAAATGGCTTCCCAAGGTACAACACCTCGTCGTCTTACCGATCTTATCGGTTCGCTTTGCGATTTGACATCGGGTAGTGGCGATAAGGGTACACCTATCGTTTGGATTCAAGGTTATTTTGATAACTATACCGCTTAATTCATCGCTTATAATTTATAAACGAATAAATATCCGCCCGCATAGCGGGCGGTTTTTCATTTTCGGGCATAGCCCTAAACACTACTGGCTGCGCACAAGTGCGCTTTTTATTGGCCTGCCAGCCATGCATATTTTATTTGCTACCCATAAATGGGTCTTTCGGGTCGTACATACTCAACTGGTCGCTCTCTTGATCTCGTTTCAGTTGGTCTCCTATGTATTCTTTTATTGCTTTCGTATTCTTCCCGACCGTATCGACATAATATCCTTTGCACCAAAACTCGCGATTTCGATATGCAAACTTCATGTTTCCGTATTTTTGAAATATCATCAAACTACTCTTCCCTTTCAAATATCCCATAAAACTTGATACGCTCATTTTCGGCGGAATGCTTACCAACAGATGTATGTGGTCGGGACATACTTCCCCCTCTATTATTTCTACACCTTTCCATTGGCATAGGGTTCTTAATATTTCTCTTATTTCTACACGTTTTTCTTCAAAAACACTTTTCTTCTATACTTCGGCGCAAATACTATATGATACTTGCAATTCCATTTTGTATGTGCTAAACTTTGACTGGCGTTAAAATTGATTTCTTTCTTAAACATTTTAATGTCCTCCGATTGTGTTTTTAGTTTTTGACTGGCAGGTCTTTTCTAATTTAACACAATCGGAGTTTTTCTGTCTATACTCATCGGCATTAGCCTACAAAGAACCCCGCCACTATGGCGGGGTTTTCTTATATGCTATAAAATTAAGCAGTTTTCAAGGGGTAGAGAACGTAGTATACTTTTTGAATCTTTTCGCCGAATGCAAACGCAAACCAAGAATCGTAAGCGATTTCATAAGTAGGAACGGTTTCGACGTCTTCACCGTCTGCATCGGAGGTGGTATCACTTGTGTCTGCGCTCGCGTCAGCAGAAACATCAGCACTTACATCAACAGAAGCATCGCTGCTTTCAACACTTGTGTCAGCACTTGTGTCAGAAGAAGCATCGCTGCTTTCGGTAGAACTTGTGTCAGATGAAGTGTCTGTACTTGTATCTGCACTAGCATCTCCACTTGTTTCGCCGTCACCTTCGGTTTCAGCCTCGATTTCTTTCATATAACCAATTTTAATAAGTATTTCTTCTTCGCTAAGACCGAGAATGTCTTTGTATTCTTCAATGAATCCCTTAACAGCTTCTTCAACTGCGGTTTCCATTTTTGCGATCATTTCATCGGTGTAAGTGGTGATTTCCGCAGAAATAAGTTCATCAACACGTTGTTGAATCTTTTGCGGTGCATCATATTCGAGCATCGCATCAAGTTCTTCTTTGTATTCCGCAGAATTTTTAAGACGAGCGAATTCAGCATTATATTCAGCAGAACCTACAACTTCATCGGTAGCAAGTTCGATTTCGTATTCGAGTTCGCTTTTATACATTTCGTCAATCATCTCTTGAACTTCTTCGTCAGAGTAGTAATCTGAGAAATGTTCTTGAATATATGCATCAGTAAGAGCGGCTTTGATTTTATCTTTAATTTCGTCTTCGGTAGCTTCGGGGAATTCTTCTTTGAATTGAACTTTTAGCTTGTTGTTAAGTTTGTCTTTAACGCTGTCGGTAAAGTCTCCGATTACCTCATCTTCAACTTCTTGTCTGATTGCCGCACCTCTTGTAGCGGTTACGCGGTCACGCATACGTTCAGCAAAGATGGGTTTTAAGAAATTATCTTCGTAATTCTTATTGAGTTTTTCAATAAAAGAATCGGTTACTTCATCGGTGGCTTGGGTGAGGAATTTGTCATAGTCAAACTCAACAGCGGTACCGTTAAGGAGTTTGGGATAATATTCCTCTACAACAGAGTTGAGAATTTGTAGATAATCAGGTTCGTAAACACTAACTTCGACGTCCGTTGCAATTGTTGCGTCTGGATTATTTGGATCTTCTGCTTCAACAGTTTCTGTATACGTAAACTTGGTAAGAGAAGAAGTGAATCCAAGAGATGGAGATACGATGGCGTCTTGGTTTTGTTTAATATCGTTGTTCCATTTTTCGGGATTTTCGCCCTTTAAAGTATGCGTAATGAAACAGTTGCCAACATAATTGGGATTGATGATATAAGAATCATTAAGTCTTTCAACTTGGTTGTCATCATTGAGAACGTAGTTTTCGTTGAGAACGCCATATGTGAGAAGATTCATGAGTTGCGCATCGGTATTGATTTCGGTAACAATTTCCATTACGTCGGTGAGTTCGTTTGAAACAACATATTTAGAAACGCAGAAAATGTTATCAATAGTGGTTTCGTTGGTAGCAACCGGTGCGGAATAAAGGCTGTATTCATAATCATAACCGGTGTCAGCAAGACGTGCATTGATTGTATCAATGTTGCCACCCTCGATACGTACAGCATAACGTGTAGCGTCAGATTCTTCGGTTTCGCCGAGAGAGTCGCCGAGATAACCTAATGTTTGATATCTCGCGAGCATTGCGAAGAAGTTCTTGAATGCAGGATTGTTATACGAATTGATGACTTCTCCGTTGTAAACAAGAGCAGGGAAACCGGGATTGGAAAGGAAGTTAAGGTCAACAGGTTCCTTCGCGCTCTTTAAGGGAACAACGTCGGGCTCGTTTTCTTTAATTACTTCAAGATAATCCTGTAAGTCTTCAACAGATTTAAGAGTATTGGCATCAAAACCGTACTTGTCAAGAAGTTCAGAATCAAATGCAAGATATGTGTATTCGCCAATGGCATTGTTTACGGGTACGCCGTAAGTTTTATTAGAAACCTTAGCAGCGGTAAAGAGGGTAGAGTGAATAGACGACTTCAACGCTTTTGCTTCGTTGAGGAGTTTTTCATCAAGCGCAGCAAGTTGACCGCCGGTTGCAAGTTCGTAATACTTATCGTAACCTCTTACAAGGAATATATCGAGTCTGGGTTTATCAAGCGGGATTTCTTCGCCTTCTTCAAGAAGGTCAAGAATACGGTCGCCCGTCATGATTTCTTCGGACGATGCATCTGCTTCACTATCGCTCGATGCGGAGGAAGTGGTATTCTTGTTGTTTTTCTTTTCAAGTTGATATGCTTCCATTTCGGCAAACTTATCTTCGATAAGTTTGTCATATTCCGATTCGGTAACCATTTCAAGTTTAAGAATAACGCCTAAACGGTAAAACAAAATACGGTTAAGTGCTAATTCGACTTGGGTAATAGCCTCGTCGGTCGTACTTTCGTCGACGATTGTGTAGAGCGTATAAACGCTCGCTTCGGTTTCGGTAAAGTCAGCCTCTTGTTGACAAGATGCGAACATCGGTACAAGCAAGAGAATGGACAGCAGAATACATAAGATGCCTCTTTTCATTAGGCGCTCCTCCTATAAATCTGTATTTATACATAAAGTTATTATACATCGTCGCAACGATTATGTCAAGGTGATTATATGAAATTTAAGCACAAATATATATATTTATATTATATATAAGTTATAACGACACATAAAGATATTTTTCGCTATTGAAAAATGGAAGAAATAGGTTTATAATCAGCATTTGAGGTGATATAAAATGACACAACGAGGGTTTAGAAAGCTTATGCTAAAATCAATCCCCATAGAAACCGAAAGATTGATTTTGAGATATATAGAATCGGAAGATGCCGACGATATGTTTGAGTACGCTTCAATTCCCGAAGTATGCGAGTATCTTCTTTGGAGTCCGCATGTTAATATTGAAGCCACAAAAGGATACATCGAGTTTTTGCAAAAACGTTATGTACGAGGGCTTTTTGGTGATTGGGCAGTCGTTTTAAAAGAAGAAAACAAAATGATTGGCACTTGTGGTTATGCACATATAGATTCCCGTGTAAATCAATGCGAAATCGGATATGTCTTGTCACCTAAATACCGTAACAAAGGGTATATGACAGAGGCTGTCAATGCAGTTTTGGAATTGACTTTTGAGAAGTTAGGAATGTTAAACGCTAAGTTGAGAATAATCAAACAAAATTACGATTCGATACGGCTAGCGGAACACATTGGATTTAAATTAGATGAAATAATCGAAAGTGAAATGGAAATCAAAGGTGTAATGCGAGATATTGCGCACTATTCAATGTCGAAAGCTGAATATGAAAGAAAAAAAGAAGCGGACTAACATCCGCTTCGTTTTTTTGAAGTTATTTGGGCTTAAACAGCTCTGGAAACCTTACCGCTTCTAAGGCAGCGGGAGCAAACGTAAACGTGCTTTACGGTACCGTTGAGATTAGCCTTTACTCTTCTGATGTTGGGCTTCCAACTTCTGTTGGTTTTTCTGTGCGAGTGAGAAACGTTACAACCGAAAGTAACGCCCTTTCCGCAAACTGAACACTTTGCCATTTATTCCACCTCCACAAGATTTTACGTAAAAATTCGAACACCTTAATATATAACACTTTTTCAGTTTTGTCAAGTCTTTTTTTGATTTTTTGACAAATAATTGAGTTATATACTGTTTGCAAGCTTTGTAATGTCTCCTGCACCCATAATCATGAGTAAATCATTTTCGCGCAATTCTTCTTTTAAATATGATTTGATTTCATCAAAAGTTTCAAAATACTTAGCGCCGTCAATCTTTTCGGCAAGTAACTTTGAAGAAACTTCATCGCCACATGCTTCGCGTGCAGCATACAACGGGCAAAGAATTAACATATCTGCGTCATCAAAAGCTGTTTGAAATTCCTCAAATAAGTCACGGAGTCTTGAATAGTTATGCGGTTGAAAAACACAAATAACACGCCCGTTTGCAATACCTTTTGCGGCAGAGAGAGTTACCTTGATTTCGTCGGGATGATGTGCATAATCGTCATAAACATCAGCACCGCAAAAACTGCCTTTGTATTCAAAACGTCTGCCTACACCTGCATAACTAACGATACCTTTAACAATATCTTCTTTGGAAAGATCGATAAGGTCACAAGCAGCAATCGCGGCAAGTGCGTTGGAAATATTATGTTCGCCGGGTGCGGATAGTTTGACAGAAATAAAGAAATCGCCTTCCTTATATACATCAAACGAAGCAAACCCATTGATGATTTTAACGTTTTCCGCAAAATAATCGGCATTTTTGTTGCCGTTTGCGCTAAACGTGATTTTTGTACCAATATAGTTTTCAGCCGCAAGTATACAATTATCGCAATCGAGATTAAAAATTGCATAGCCGTCTTTACCGCTGTTATTCATATATTGCGTAAAAGAATCTCGCATGTGTTCGATTCCCGTGAAGTAGTCGGTATGGTCAAGTGATATGTTTAAAACGACAGCAATCTTCGGGAAGAAAGAAAGGAAACTGTCTTTATATTCACATGCTTCAAAAACAAAATTTTCATCGTTACCAATGCGGTATGTAGAACCAACATCGCGCATTACCGCACCGACAATCACTGTCGGGTCGCAACCCACCGCATTAAGAAGAATATGACCAAGCATACCGCTCGTTGTGGACTTGCCATGTGTACCTGCGACAGCAATTGAGTTGGTATAAAGGTTTGCCAACGCGCCCAAGACTTCTGCACGCGAGTAAAGGGGTTTGCCTGTTTTGACAACTTCCTGCATAATTGGGTGGTCATCTCCGAATGCAGCAGAATAGATTATTGCACCGCAGTTTTCGACTTGTGAGGCATCAAATTCGTCATAGACATTGATTCCGTATTTATTAAGTTTGTTAGTTACATCACCTAAGGTGCGGTCATATCCCGAAACAGAATATCCTTTTCCTGCGAGTATCATAGCAATCGCCGACATACTTATTCCGCCAATGCCGAGAAAATATAATCCCGAATCAAGGTTCAAATCGCTTATTTTCAAAATAAAACACCTGCCAGATTATTAAAACTAATTTATTATAACACTTTTGTTCAATAAAATAAAGAGGAAATTGCATAGGGTTAAAATATTATTTAATATGCACATTGCACGGTATGATTTTTTGTGTATAATGTTATAGTATATTCGGAAATTATATATATTGTACATATTTTACGGGAGACAAAAATGGTAAGAAACGATTTAAGAAATGTTGCAATTATTGCACACGTTGACCACGGCAAGACGACGCTTGTTGACGAAATGTTAAAGCAAGGCGGCGTATTTCGCGATAATCAGGTTACCGAAGATCGCGTTATGGATAATAACGCACTTGAACGCGAACGCGGTATTACCATTCTTGCGAAGAACACGGCTATACATTATAAAGATGTTAAAATCAATGTAATCGACACCCCTGGTCACGCCGATTTCGGTGGGGAAGTTGAACGTATACTCAAAATGGTAAACGGCGTTATTCTTCTTGTTGATGCGGCAGAAGGCCCTATGCCTCAGACACGTTTTGTTCTTCAACGCGCGCTTGAACTTAATCATAAAGTTATCGTCGTTGTTAATAAGATTGACCGTCCCGATGCACGTATCGAAGAAGTCATGGATGAGGTTTTGGAACTTCTTTTCGATCTTGATGCAAATGACGAGCAACTTGAAAGCCCTACACTTTTCTGTTCCGGCAGAGCAGGAACGGCTTCATTAGTTCCTTTTGAGCAAGGAACTGACCTACAACCTTTGTTTGAAACCATACTTTCTCACATTCCTGCACCCGAAGGCGATGTCGATGGCGAACTTCAACTTTTGGTTTCCTCGATTGACTATAATGAATATGTAGGAAGAATCGGTATCGGTCGAATTGAACGCGGTTCTATCAAACAAGGACAAGAAGTTTTAATAACAAACTATCACTCCGATGCTACCCCCAAAAAGACAAAAATAGTTTCTTTGTATCAAATTGACGGTCTTTCGCGTGTGCCTGTTCAAAATGCAAATATGGGTGATATAGTCTGCTTTGCCGGTGCGGAAGATATCACAATAGGCGATACCATTACTTCTACTATATCTCCCGAACCGCTTGAATTTGTAAAAGTTGGCGAACCTACTATGGAAATGACTTTCTCTGTAAACGATTCGCCTTTTGCGGGTAAGGAAGGCAAGTTCGTTACTTCTCGTCAGTTGCGCGACCGTTTGTTTAAGGAACTTTTAAAAGACGTTTCTTTGCGCGTAAGCGAAGGCGATACGACCGATTGCTTCAACGTTGCAGGTAGAGGTGAAATGCACCTTTCAATTCTTATTGAAAATATGCGTCGTGAAGGTTTTGAACTTTGTTGCTCGACTCCCCGTGTGCTCTATAAAGAGATTGACGGAGTTAAATGCGAACCCTATGAATTGGTTTCAGCCGATGTTCCTAACGATTATGTCGGAACCGTCGTAGAGGAACTTGGCAGACGTAAAGGCGAATTGCTTCAAATGAACCCCAACGGCAACGGAACTCGTATGCGTATCGAGTATTCGATTCCTGCGCGTTGTTTGCTTGGCTATCGCAGTATGTTTATGTCTGCGACACGTGGCGAAGGTATATTGAACAGCATTTTTGAAGGATATAAGCCTTTCAAAGGCGAAATCCAAATTCGGTTTACCGGTTCGCTTATCGCGAGCGAAGACGGCGAAACAACATCTTACGGTTGTTATAACTCACAAGAACGCGGAAATCTTTTTGTTGGTCCCGGTATGAATGTATATGAAGGCATGGTTGTCGGTATCAACCCGAAAGCCGAAGATATTGCAATTAACCCTTGTAAGAGAAAGCAACTCACTGCGATTCGTTCGGCTGGTGCGGATGAAAAACTTATCCTAACACCTCCGATAATCATGTCATTGGAAGAAGCGATTGAGTTTATTGCGGATGATGAACTTATCGAAGTTACACCTAAATCCATTCGTATTCGTAAACGTATTTTGAATAAAGAACTTCGTATGAAGGCTGAAAGCAAGGCAAGAAAAGCAGCATTGGCAAATAGCTAAATAAAAATCAAAAAAACTATGCTTGGTTTATCGGAAGCATAGTTTTTTGTTTTAAATATTGACTTAACCTCTTTCGGCGATGATATCAATCATTTCGCCGACGTTTTTCATTGAACTTACTTCTTTCATTGTGAACTTAACACCGAACTCGCGTTCAACTGCGGCGATAAGACGGATGTGTTCCAAACTGTCCCAATCTTCGATATCATCTGCGGTAGTATCGCGGTCGACGGTTATATCTTCGTCATCAAAAACGTTTTGGAAGACCTCGTTAAGTCTTTCGATAATCTTGTCTGCCATTATTTATTCCTCCGTGTTTACTTTTATAACGTTGTTTTTGTTTTCATATCCTGAAATAGATAACTTCCATTCGGTTGTTCCGTCTGTTTCTTCTTTTATTTTCTCGAAACCAAAGTCTGCGAAAAGGTTTTTAACCATACCATTCTTAGCGGTGGGGTAGTAGTGTCCTATAATCGTGTCAATGTTGCGTTTTTTACATTCACTTACAAGTGTGTCAAGCATTGCATATTCCATGTTTTTCTTCAAAACACGGCAACTCATAAGCCAAAGGTCGATATCGCAAACCGAATCTTTAATTTCGCCGATTACAACCGACACGACACCGTTATCGCCGAACATATCCGAAAGTTTGCCATAAAGCGTGATGTGCTTTTCGTCGTTTGCGACTGCTTCAATTTCAGGTTGTGTGTAACGTTTAGTAGTAAGGTTGAATTGGTTAGATTTGTTGGTGAGTTGAGTAATTCGTTGAATATAAACGGGCGAAAAGGGTTTGATTTCGCCTTTCATATCCAAGCTTAACAGATATTCGGTATAGTCTGCGAATTCGGTAGAACGTTCGGAACGCATAACGTTCGCTTTGTACATATCGTTACGTTTCAGATCGTCTGTCGAGAAGTTAGTAACTTCAAAATAACCGTTTCTGTCGATTGTCCTGATATAATCGGCCGGGGAGTCCATTATCGGTACGGCGATACCCTTGATGCTTCTTTCGACAAGCGCGCGTTCGGTTGGGTTATCATCGGCGAATACAAACGAATCAACCCCAAGGTCCATTTCGTTGGCGGTTGCCACTAAGTTGCGGTCTTTTGTTTCCCAATTAGCCTTGATAACGATGAAATCGTCAGGACGTAAAACACCTTCGGGGTGATTTAAACCTGCAATAGCGTTTTCGTGGTCGTTTTTAGAAGCAACGGTGAGCATTATGCCGATGCTTTTTTGTTTCTTGACATATTCTTGGAACGCCTTGTAACATTCCGACGTCGCCGTTTCCTCGCCGATTTCGATACCTTCGACACCGTCGTCACCAACAACACCGCCCCAAAGCGTGTTGTCGAGATCAAGTGCAAGAACCTTTTTGTTCTTGCCGAAAAGCGACTTGATTATATGCGAAAGGTTATATGCAACAGAAGGGATAGCATCAAGCGAGCAAGCATATTTGTACATATACCACGCTTGGTTATCGAACCACTTGTCTAAGCCGAAACACGACGCGACATAGTTAAGGTCAGCAATATAAAAACCTTGATTATTACGCGCGTATTCCGAAAAGCGTCTGTTAAGTTCGCTAATAAAGTTAACAGAACCATGAATATCATAACAATCTCTGTTTCCAAATAGTCGATAAGGCGGAAGTTCGAAGTTGTTTTGAATAATAGGACAAGCATAATCGCTTGCTAACTTCTGCCACATCTTTTCGTAATAACTGTATCGTTCGTTGATTTTTTGCTCAACTGTTTCGGCGGAATCGCTCACTTCGGGAACAAAAGAAGCGATATTGCGATAACTTGTATGAATATAAATTATATCGGGCGAGAACTCTTTTAGTTCTGCGTTTTCAAACATTGCATCTTGCCAAAAACGGTTGTATTCCGATTCGTAAAATTCGGGTTCAATACCCTCGGCAAGAAGAAAAATCTCTAATGTCTTAATAAGATCGTTGGTGGTAGAACCGCCCAAGACAGCAATCTTCTTTTTCAAACGTTTACTTCCGTCATTTATAAGTTCGCGTTTGGTTCTTTTTCTGTGGTCAGTAAGTGCATCAAAATCGAAGGGAAAATCTGTCTTAGGCATATCTTAAACCTCTTAAAAATTCAAAAGTTGTGTTATGTAGCCACTCTTGCTTCCGTTCACACCAAATGCTGACATTGCGAAACATACGTCTGTAATGTCATGTTCGTTGATGAATGTAACAGCATTGAGTCTGAATTCGCGACAGTCGACAATGATGACTTCTTCAAAAGAGGAAAGAACGAAAGGTGCGAGTGCATTGCCGTAACTGTCCTTGACAATTAAAAGTTTTCTGCCGTTGTTTACGTTGGATTGAATTTGAGTGGTGTAGGAGTCGCCATAAATAAATTTGGTATATCCGTTGACTGCGGCAAAGAGTGTTCTGCCTGTGATAGGATTTGAAAATCCGTTTACGCTGTAATATGTAACAGTGTGTTCACGGCTCGGTTCGTACCAATACAAGGTATCGGGGTCGTTGCTGAGAACGGAAGCATATCCTACTAAACTACCGTTAAATCCGTCAGCGCTCTTTTCTACAAAAGTAGAAATATTGTCAAAAGGTGTTCCTGCAACTTTTGCAAGTTCTTCTGCTGCATAGTAAGCACCAAGTGCCGCCCAGTGAAAGTCGGTGCGGAGATAGATATATTCATCGGTGTGAGGACTTAATGCAGCAAGGGTATCAACATATTTTACACCGACAAGATTTTCTCTTATACCATTGAAGCAATTTTCGTGACTCTTGATAGAGTTTGAGTATTTTGCAGGAGCGTAAAACGCTGCTTGGGTAGGACAAGGCATGATATAAACGTTAACGTCTTCACCGACAGCTTCTTTAAAAGTATTGAGTTTTTGAGCAGTGCTTTTACCGTTATTATAAGTTCCACCAAAAGCTTCCATACCTCTGTTACCGCTGACAATGATGCCATTGGACATGTAAGCATCGGGATTATCAGAGGGGATGATAGTACCACCTTTTTTAGTAATAGAAACGGTTACAAAATCGTCGGATTTGTTTTTAATTGTAATACCGTCGGGGGTTTTATAGTCGAGCAAAAATTCGATATCTCCTGTTTCGATAACTCCCGAAACGTCAATTGTTGCGGTGAATTTGCTTGTATCGAGCGTGTCGATTTCGGATTTTTTTGCTTCTATGGTTACAGTAACCTTTTTGGAAAATGCCGAATCAACAGCAAAACCTGCATTGGAAAGTGTATCGGCGCCGACAATCGAAATAGGAATTTCAAAGGAGTGCTCAACAATTTCATCGGGATTGCTCGAACCGTCTTGTCCATTTTGAGACGAACTGCCTTGCGAGGTTACGGAAGAACCGTTGTTAACAACGTCGGAACTTTGATTAGCGACGTCGGTTGGGTTCAACGAACTGTTTTCACCTTCGCCGGAAAAGTCACAAGCGATAAGCACAAAACAAAGCAAAATAGGGAATAAAAGTAAAACAAACTTTTTCATATTATTTACATATCTCCTTTAAATCGTCAATATATGATGTTCCTACTGCGGAAAAAGTACATTCGGCAAACAACACGTCGGTAATACCAAATTCTTCAACAGTTTCTATAAGCGAAAGTTCATATTTTCTTGCATCTACAATATAAATTTCTTCAAAACCTTCAATCATAAACGGAGCAAGTGCGTTGCCGTAACTATCCTTTACTATTAAAAGCTTTCTTCCGTTTTTGCAATCATTAGAAACGGCTTTGACTGAATAACTGTCGCCTAAAATAAAAGTGGAATACCAACTGCTCTTCTGTTTGTCGCCAATTTGCCAAAAGAATCCGTCGTCGTGGTCAAACGCAGATGATTTTAAGTCTGTTGCGCTGTAATACGTGGTTTTATAAGACGAGTCGGGATAATAAGCGACAAAATCTTCGGGGTTGTTCAACAAAGTGGTGCTATGATTCGAGTATTTATACATTGTCCCCAAATATCCCTCGCGACGTTCTTCACGGAATGCCGAAAGGACGTCGAAAGAAACACCGGCTTTTTCAGCAAATACGCTTGACGCATAATAAGCACCGAGGGCTGTCCAGTGGTGGTCGGTTCGGAAATAAATATCTTCGTTTGCGTGTTGACCGAGAATGTTATAAATGTTAACGTCTATCACTCTGTCGGACAAAGTGTTGGTGATTTTATCAATATCGCGCTTGTTTAAAAAAACATATCCTTCGTAACCTTTTGCTTGTTCGACATAATACGCGCTCGCTTTAGGGATAACCATAGAGTATACATTAACCGATTTATCCAGATTTTCGGCAAATTCGTTCAAAACTTGCGCGTATAAAGCAGCGTTTGCTTCGTTGCCGCCGTATAGTTCAAGCGCGCGTGTGCCGACAATTAAAACAGAACCCGAAATTTCGGGAGGGAGTTTGTCAACCGGTTGGTCGGTTGAATTTTCCGACGATTCGGTAGAGGTTTCGGTCGAAGATTCATTTGATCCTTCCGACTGTTCTGGCGAAACATCTTCGGAAGTTTCGTCGGAAATATCAACCGAACCAAGCGAATTATCGCTTGAAACAACTTCGTCCGACGACTCACTTGATTCGCTAAATTCGTCGCTTTCTTCGGTATAAATATCAATAACCTCTTGGTCTTCTTTTAAACCGTAAAGGTCGCTGATTTTTGCTTCATAATCGATGAATCTGTCGCGACCGTGTATTGTGTCGGTGAAACAGTAGATAACGTCGCTGATGTACTCACCGGAAAACAACGTTTTGAAAGAAAATTCAGGCCATTCTTTTAAAATACTGTAATCAGACACGGTTGTACGCGGTAAGCAAACCGAGAATATAAACATGAATGCAAACACAAATACAATCAAACATAGACATATTATCGTAGTTGTCTTTTTCATTTGGATTTCTCCTAAAAATTCCAATAAAGGAAGGGGTTGTTGCTACTAAAAGTTTTGACCAAAACGGTTGTATCAATCATCAACAGTAAAATTGCGAAGACTGTTACACAAACCACCGCGATCGAGTTTGAAAACGGATTTGAATTTTCAAAACGTTTCTTCAAATAAGTTGCGATGGGGAAACATGCAATTAAAGCTATTATGAAAATATAAATGTGTGAACTTATCGCATCTTTTGTGATATTGTTAATTAGTTCGTTGCTGTTAGCGCCTACAAGATTTTTAAAGAAATTGCCTAAATTAGACATATTTTCGAATTTAAAAATACCGAAACCGATAAGAATAACGAGTTTGTTATAGATATGCATTAGCACGGTTGGAACTTTTTTAAGATTCTTTTTGCCGATTTTTGTTTCTATGAAGATGAATACACCAAAGTACAAACCCCAAATTACATAGTTCCAACTTGCGCCATGCCATAAACCCGTCGTAAACCAAACGAGGAACAACGAAAGGATCGCGCGCCTTTTGCCGAATATGGGGATATAAAGCAGATAATCTCGGAAAAACGTGCCGAGCGAGATATGCCATCTTTGCCAAAATTCTGAAATAGAGCGGCACATAAAGGGGTGACGGAAGTTTTCGTCAAAGTGGAAACCGAATATTCGACCGATGCCTATTGCCATATCGGAATATCCGGAAAAGTCGAAATAAACTTGCATTGAGTATGCAATCACGCCAACCCAAGTTGCGGTGATTGACGCTTGGGAAATATTTTCGCCGAAACAGTTTTGAACCAAAACGTTTAGGTTGTTAGCGAGTAAAACCTTTTTGGAAAGACCAATTATTAAACGTACAAAACCTTCAAACGCATCATTTAACGTGGTTTTGCGGTCGTCGATTTCTTCGGCAATCGTTTGATAGCGGACAATAGGTCCTGCAACAAGTTGGGGGAATAACGAAATGTATAAAAGGAGTTTGTGAAAACTTTTTTGAACGGGAACTTTTTCCCAATAAACATCTATAATATACGACAAAATCTGGAAGGTATAGAAGCTTATACCCAAAGGTAAAGCGATTTTAAGAAGCGGAATCGAAGTACTGAAGATTCCGTTGATGTTATTTATCATAAAATCGGTGTATTTGAATACGCCGAGCATACCAATGTTATAAATTAACGCAAGCCAAAGTGCAAACTTGCAAATTTTTGTGCCGCGAGCCTTGTCCATCCAAAGTCCGAGGTAGTAGTTGATGGCGATGCTGAAAATAAACATAAATATTTTCAAAGGCTCTCCGCTTGCGTAGAATATCATTGAAAATATAATTAGAACACAATTCTTGACTTTTATACTTTTGAACATAAAGTAGAATAAAAAGCATAAAGGCAGGAATGCAAACATGAAAAATAAATCGGCAAAAAGCATGATAATCCTCGTGAAAAATAATGAAAATATTATATCACAAAAAATAATTCAAGTCAATATTTGAAAAGGTTAATAAGCATTAAAGAAGTTAGCAAATTATAGTTTTTAAGAATTTTCATTTGATGCGACTTTGGAGGTGAGAATACAGTTGATTTCCGCTCCGATAAACATTATATACATGCATATATATAACCACAGCATTAGCACAATTATTGCACTTAGACTGCCGTAAACGTTGGCGTAGTTCGAGAAATTGTTTACAAAAAACGAGAATAAAATTGAAAACGAAACCCACCCCGCACTCGTAACAACGGCTCCGGGAATTTGGTCGATAAATTTCATTTTTCCGTTTGGCAGTGTTTTGTACATTATAGAAAAGAAAAGTATCAGAATAATAAAACCTATAATGAATCGAAGTGAAGAAACAATATAAACTAATCCTTTTAAGTTGGGGAATAAAGAATACAGCAAGTCGTTTAAACTGTCGCCGAAGACCATAAGCAACAATGCGCCGATTAACATGACGATAAAGGCAATGGTGTAAAAAATCGCAAGAAAACGTATCACAAAATAATTACGGTTTTCTTTGATTTCGTAAACCGAATTCAAACCACCGATTATAGCAAAAATACCGCGTGAAGCAGACCAAAGTAAAATAACGGCTGAAACAATCGTCATCGAAAGTTTACCATTGTCTACAATTTCGTCAATATAAATATCAATAAAAGTGCTGATTGCTTCGGGCGTGTACTCATTCGCTACATTTGTAATAGATTCCACGGGCGAACCAATGCGGTAAATAAGCGAAAGAATTAGCATTATAAGCGGTATCAATGACAAAAACATAAAGAATGCAGTTTGTGCAGAATATGCACCTATTCTGCTTGCGGTAGCTTTGCGGGAGAAATATTGTATGTTTTTATAAGCCTGTTTCAAGAAGATTGCTCCGTTCGGTATATAATCTTTATAATTGACTTAGAGGTAACTGTGTGTTATAATATTTAAAAAGTTTAGAGGTATTTTGATGATAAATTTTGAAAGTAAATATAGTGTAAAAGAATTGATGGAACGTTGGGATGAATTTACATCTCCCGCACGTTTTTCCGGAAGCGACGATACGATGGACCTTATTTTTGTTTCTAAAAGAAACGAAAATAAGGTAAAATTGATTCGCAGAGCACGTTCTACTCGTGATCCTTTTTCGACAGTTTTTAGAGGGAAAATCATAAAAACCGAAAAGGGAAGTGTAATAAGCGGTGTTTTCACAAAATCCATTTTGGATTATATTACCGTTGCCTTGGTTTTAGTTATTTTGTTTTATTTACGTTCTGTTTCTGAAACTAATCTCAATGCGCTCTTGGTATGTTCTATTATCGGCGGTATTCTCTTGTTATATAATACTCGCGCTTCAAAAAGACGATTTGCAGAATTCATTTGCCGAATAATAGACGAGGAAAACAAATATTTTCTAACTAAAAAAGAAATTCAAGAGCAAGATGAGGGTTATTCTAAATAAAATTCATCTAAAAGTTTTTGACTTAATTCGTTAAAAGAATGAGCAATATAGGTTGCTCCGGCTTTTTCGTGTTCGAGTAAACTTGCTGTGCCGGTATAGATTCCAAAAGAGTCTATTCCGGCTATTTTTGCACCTTCGATATCATATTTCATATCGCCGATCATCAAAGCGGATTTTCGATTGTTTGTGATATTGAATCGTTTAAGAGATTCTTCGATGACCTCATGCTTTTTGCTTATCGTTTCATTGATATTGGCACCGGTGATATAGTCGAAATAGTGTGCAATATTATAATGTTCAAGTGCGGATATTGCGTGTGCTTCGTATTTGGAAGTTGCGACGCCCATACGATAACCTGCGTCTTTTAAGTCTGCAAGCAATTTGGGGACTTCGTCAAAAACACGCGATTCATTAACTCCGTGGACTTGATAGCGTTCGAGATAAATTTCTACCGCCTTGCTTGCATCTTCATCTGAAAGTGAAAACAAATTCAGGAATGAATACTTTAACGGCGGACCGAAAATGGGTTTTAAATCCTCCAAATTAACGTTGATATTAAACTGTTTTAGTGCATGTTGCGCAGACTTATAAACACCCTCGGTAGTGTCAATTAAAGTGCCGTCAAGGTCAAAAAGTAGATATTGATATTTCATGATTCTATACAATCCTTAGTATGCTCAAAATAATACTTATACATTATAGCATGTATAAAGCGAATTATCAATCATTTTATTTATAATTTGCTTGAAAGATATTAAAAAATATGTTAATATATTTATATGAAGAATAAGGAGGTTACTTATGAATCGAATCATTACTATTGGACGTCAATTTGCAACGCTGGGATCTGATATCGGTGCTAAACTTTCGGAATTGACCGGCATTAAGTGTTATGATAGAGAAGCGCTTGTTAAAATGGCGGAAAAACACGGCATTCCCGCGGAAACCTTTGAAAGAGCTGATGAGCAAGCTACGTCGAGTTTTCTTTATTCTCTTGCAATATCAAGTTATAGCGGAAATATGGTTCATTATGGCATAAATGACAATATTTTAACAGATCGCGTGTTTAATATCCAATCTACTGAAATGAAGAAGATTGCTGAAAAGGACGATGGTATTTTTATCGGTCGCTGTGCTGATGATGTGCTTTCGGATTGTAAAGGTATCCTGAGAATTTTTATACATGCACCTTTGGAGTTTCGCGTAAATACTTTGGTAGAAAAATACGGAATGGAAGAGAATGCCGCGAGAAAGAAGATATCCAAAGAAGATAAAAAAAGGGCGTCGTATTATAACTTTTATACAGGTAAAGGTTGGGGCGATCCGAAAAATTATCATATAAACATTGACAGTAGTCTTTTGGGCGTTGATGGAACAGCAAAAATGTTAAAGTTTATAATTGATGAATATTACAAATAAGACAAAAGAAAAAGTCCGCAAAATGCGGACTTTTATTTTGTGCGTGATTAGTGAACGATAACTTTTTCGGTATCTTTATCAAAGATGTGGATACGGGAGGTATCAACAGCAATCTTAACAACGTCGCCCGCTCTTGCGGTGGATTGAGAAGAAACACGGGAAACGAGAGTGGTTTCTTCGCCGATGCTAAGGTAGAGATAGATTTCAGCACCCATGAGTTCGGTGAACTCAACATTTGCTTCGATAATGGTATCCTTGAATTTTTCCATATAAACAGGTTCGTCATGGAGCAATTCGGGACGAAGACCGGCGATTACATCTTTGCCGATGTAGTCAGCAAGATTGGTGTCTTCAAATTTTTCTTTTTCGAGTTTGAACTTAACGTTTTCAAATTCGAGATAGCAATCTTCTTCGCCCTTGGCTCTGGTGATCTTTGCGTTTACAAAGTTCATTTGAGGAGTTCCAATGAAGCCTGCAACGAAAATATTGCAAGGGTAGTCATAGAGGTTTTGAGGAGTATCAACCTGTTGAATAATACCGTCTTTCATAACAACGATACTTGTTGCCATGGTCATAGCTTCGACCTGGTCGTGGGTAACGTAGATGAAAGTGGTTTGAAGTTTATTGTGAAGCTTGGTAAGCTCGGTTCTCATGGTTGCACGAAGCTTTGCGTCAAGGTTGGAAAGCGGTTCGTCAAGAAGGAATACCTTCGGTTCACGAACGATAGCACGACCAAGCGCAACACGCTGCTTCTGACCGCCGGACAAAGCCTTGGGTTTTCTGTCGAGAAGGTGGGTGATATCAAGAATACGAGCTGCTTCTTCAACGCGACGTTTGATTTCTTCTTTTCTTACTTTACGAAGTTTAAGACCGAACGCCAT
>JAGBUH010000231.1 GCA_017630915.1 Clostridia bacterium | reverse complement strand
TTCGGATTTTTGATTATTCTCACGGGATTTATGTTTCTCATTAAAATGATTTGACGTCAATGTCAAGTAACGGAGAATGTTATGAATTTTAAGATACGCGATGCCAAGGTGACCGACGCCGAAGCAATTTGGAAGCTTAACACCGAAGAAATGGGATACAGTTTTTCGCTCGAAGCGACCAAGGCGAAACTCTTTAAACTATTAAGCGACGTGAACAACCGTATTTTCGTCGCAGTTGCCGACGGTATTGTTGTCGGTTACATTCATGCGAACGGCTATGAACTGCTGTTTGCGCCGTCTATGAGGAACGTCATGGCAATCGCCGTGAGCTCGGCATACAAGCGAAACGGTATCGGACGAGCGTTGCTTACCGAGGTCGAACAATGGGCGGTCGAAAGCGGTTCTACGGGCGTTAGGCTCGTTTCAGGCGAAACGCGTGTTTCCGCACACGAATTTTACCGCAGTTGCGGTTACGTCAGCAACAAAAAGCAGTTGAATTTCAAAAAGATGATATAGTATACGAAAAAGGGTTTCCGTAGTTGGAAACCCTTTTTTAAAATTGTGCCATTACGCAACAATTCGTTTTGTCATATTTTAAAATCAAACGTGGCACGAACATGTTTCGGGCGGCGGGAGCAGAGCCCCCGCCCTACAATAATAAATTGTTTCGTGTAACAAAAAACGTAACGTTAATTTTAACGTTCTCGACATGAACATATCACTGTTCACGGAACACGAACCACACCCCTGCCCCATAACCGTTTTCGCAATTTCTGCTACACAAAATATCGCCGCACAAAAAGACGTTACAATCATAAAATGGTTGCAATTTAGAAAAATATATGTTATATTATTATTTACAAATAATTTGCAAACGGAGAATTACGTATGAACAAGAGATTTGTTTCTGTTTTGGCGTTGCTTTTGTGTTTCGCCATGCTGATTCCCTCGCTTGTTGCCTGCGGCGGCGACGAAACGACCGGTTCCGATGTGAGCGAAGACGTTTCGGGCGAAACAAGCGACACACCTGTTGAAGAACTTGTTAAGGTTGAAAACCCCGAAAACAAAGTTCTCGTAACCGCAGGTAAATCCTACACCTGCACAGTTGATCCGGCGGAAGAATATACCGACTCTTACGGTATCGAACAAACCGACGGTCAAATCGCATCTAACGATCCTTTTAATTACGTTGACCCCGCTTTTTCGGGTTACCAAGGTTCTAACTCGATTTACGTAACCGTTGACTTGGGTGAAGACGTCGAACGTCTTTATGAATTCACCCTCGGCTACGCAGAAACCCAAAACTCAGGTTTGGTTATTCCCGACAAGGTTAGAATCATGCTCGCAAGAGACGGCGGCAGATATGAAACCATCGGTGAAATCGAAATCACCGCAGCCGGCAACGATTCCCGTCAGGAAGCTAAATTCGTTTCGGAATACTACCACACCGCACGTTACGTTCGTTTTGTAGTTACCAGACCTAAGGGTTGGGTATTCCTCGACGAAGTACAAGCATTCGCAGATATCGAAGGCGATTCGAAAATTGAAATCGACTTCCTTTCCGCAGTTAAAGATGCTTATGACGAACTCGGCGCAATCAAGTTCGACGGCGGTATCACCCCTGATGAAACTGTTTCTTCGAAGTTAATCAGCCAAAATAAAGAATACACCGTTTCTGTTGATGCAGACTCGGCATTCCCCGACAAGAATTACCTCACCGACGGCGTTGTTACCAAGCAATACCAAGGCGGTAAATGGGTTGGCTTTGCAGGAAACCAAAAGGTTGAAATTGTTGTTGACTTGGGTAAATCATATAACAACATCTATTCGCTTAAAGTTCCTTGCTATGCTAATACCCAAACCGGCAACTACTTCCCCGTTGCAGTTACATATTCGGTTAGTGCCGATAACGAAACGTTTACTGACATCGGCAGAGTTTTCGCCGTAACCTCCAACCAACCTGTTTATGACTTCCCCATTTATCTCGATAAATGCGCCGAAGGCAGATACGTTAAATTCACTCTTGAATCCACCGAAACCGCAAGATATCTTGTTGAAGAGGTTGAAGTTTACGCTCACGACGGCACAAGCGGTCAAGGTTCTCTCTATCCCGCTGTTGTGTTCGACAGAGAAGAAAAGAGTTGGGAAACTCCCTCTAATGATAACGTTAACCTTATCAAAGGATTGAAGCAACAAATCTTCATTCCCGACCATGCTCAAAATCTCAACCCCGAGAAACAGTCCCCGCACAACACCAAGCTTTTGACAGACGGCAAAAAAGCAACCGGTAACGATATCCATAACGGTCAATACTTCCGCTTCACAAGTACGGCATCGCCCATCGACATCTATTTCGATTTGACTGCGACCAGCACGGTTACTTCCTTCTCTGCTCAATTCACTCACCGCACCGATTGGGGTGTTAACGCTCCCAATGCAGTTACCGTTTACCTTTCCAGCGACGCAAGAGAATGGTACAACGCAGGTCAAATCAAGTTCAATCTTGAAAAAGACCAAGTTGTTGAATCTACCCTTAATCTCGGCAGAGGAATACAAGCAAGATACGTTTGTTTCAGCATGCTTTCGGTTCAATGGATCGGTATTTCCGAATTGGAAGTTTTCGGTTCCAAATCCGAAACCGGCGCAACCCTCGCAACCAGCGGTCTTAAAACCAAGGAAGACTCCTCGCTCGGTTATTACGAGCCCAGCGACACTGTTCTTAACGGTGCCAAGGACCTTTGCTTACTCTACCACGGCGTAAACAAGGGCGGTTACGATGCGAACAAGCTCATTCCCTACCTCGCATACGTTGACGCAAACGGCAAGATGCAAGACACTATGTTCGATAGCTTCTTGTTCCTCATCACCGGTGCTTTCCCGTCGGGACTTGCTACCACCGTTGACCATACAAAGACCGATATCGAATGGGCTGTCAACGATTTGTTCACTAACGGCAAGAACATTTTGGCGCTTGAAGAAGCGGCAGGCAAGGTTAAGCAAGAACTCAACCTCGGCGACGACTTTAAATATCAATTCACCGTTTCGCTTTATAAACCCAACAGCACAAGAAAAGCGTACGGCGACCTCAACGGCGACGGCGTTATCGACGACCTCACCACCGATGCAAACCGTTTGCTTGAAATCCAATGGCAAATGAAGTTGTTTGAAGAAAGACTTGCTAAATACAACTTCAAGAATATCGAATTTGCAGGTTACTATTGGTTCAACGAAGGCGTTTACCCCAACGATAACGAAGCATATCTCGTTCAAGAAACCAGCAAACTCGTTCACAACCGCGGCAAAGACTTCTTCTGGATTCCTTGGTTCTGCGCTCCCGGCGTTCCCGATTGGAAGAAAAACGGCTTTGACGTTGCAGTTATGCAGCCCGGTTACGTATTCGATGATAAGGTTGCAGAAGGCAGACTTGACCAAGCGGCTGATTTGATTCGTTCCTACGGTATGGGTATCGAAATAGAAATAGCAGGCAATGTTCTTAATAACGAAATCCTTAGAAACCGCTATCTTGAATACCTTGCAAAAGGCGCGAAATACGGTTACATGAAGAACTGTGTTCACATGTATTATCAAGAACTCAACGTATATTTCAATGCCGCAAACTCGAATGACGAAAGAGTCAGATACCTCTATGATGCAACCTATCAGTTCATCAAGGGCACACTACCCGCATACCCCGATGCGCTCGAAACGGTAAAACTCGAAGCAGAAAAGAACAAGATTTTCGAAGGCAATGTTATGGTAAACGTACCCGTAAGCACCAAGCTCGATTTGGTACAATCCCCCGTCAACGGTACCGTTACCGTTGCCGACGACGGAACGTTTATGTTCTTCCCCGAAAAAGACTTCACGGGTACCGTTCAATTCGCATATACGTTTGATAACGGCCTTGGCGAATCCGATCCTTGTGTTGTTGAAATTACAGTTAAATAATTAACATAAAACGGACTGACATTTGTTGTCGGTCCGTTTTTTCTATTGCAAAAGTATATGTATTGTGGTAAAATAAAAAAAATATAATCACGGAGAACGAAATGAAAAAAATTTTCACATTCATTCTTGCCGTTGTTCTGCTTTTGATGCCCCTAACGGCTAACGCAAAAGGCAATGTTTACGAGGTTGCCGAAAAACACACCTTTAAAAACTCCGACACGGTTCTTCCCTACCGTTTGCTCATGCCCGATAATTATGACGAAAGCAAGGAATATCCACTTCTTGTCTTCTTTCACGGTGCGGGCGAACGCGGCGACGATAACGAACTTCAATTTTTCCATTGTGTTCAGTATATCTACGATAATATGCCCGAAGATTGCATAATTGTCGTGCCTCAATGCCCGATTGGTAACCAATGGGTCGATACGCCTTGGTCAAAAGGCGCGTACACGGTGGAAAAAGTGCCCGAATCGAACGAACTGCACGCGGTAATCGAATTATTGAACGAACTTCAAGATAAATATTCGGTCGATTCCAACCGTATCTATGCGGCAGGGATTTCCATGGGCGGTTTCGCCGTTTGGGACGTTATGATACGTCATAACAACGTCTTCGCCGCAGGAATTGCGGTTTGCGGCGGCGGCGACCCGACGAAAGCTCAGTTGCTTAAAGACGTTCCTATGTTCGTCTTTCACGGCGATGCCGACCCCGACGTTCCCGTTTCGGGCTCGCGCGATACCGTAAAGGCGATACGTAATGCAGGCGGTAAAAAGATTGAGTATACCGAGTATGCAGGTTTGGGACACGGTATTTGGAACACAGCGTTTGCCACCAAAGGTCTTTTTGATAAACTTTTAAAATGCAAACTTACCGACCGATTGCCGAGCAACGAAATCGAAGTTTCCGACAAATCAAATGCTGTTTCCGAAAGTTCTGCTGATGAAAACGAAAGCAACGCAGAAAACAACGCCAAAGATAACGCAGAAAACGACAAAGACAATACAGTTTTGATTTTAGTTTTATCAATTATACTTGCCCTTGTACTAATTATCGGCGCGTTGCTGATATTAAATAGAAAAAAGCCAGGAGAAACAAAATGAAAAGATTTCTTTCCATTCTTATGACGTTGCTTCTCGCAGCGACACCCTTTATGGCGATTCCCTTGACGGCAAACGCTGCCGATATTAACGTTATCGCCACGAAGCACACCTACTCTAACGCTAATACTACTATCCCCTACCGCTTGATACTTCCCGACAATTATAATGCAAACGGTAACTACCCCATGCTTTTGTTCCTGCACGGCGCAGGCGAACGCGGTAACGACAATGAACTTCAATTCTTCAACTGTGTTCAAAAGATTTACGACACAATGCCCGAAGACTGCATCATCGTCGTTCCCCAATGTCCGCTTCAACAACAATGGGTTGACGTTTTGTTCGCAACCGGTACATATTCCACCGATTCCGTCCCCGAATCCAACGAACTCAAAGCGGTTGTTGAAATTGTAAAACAACTGTCCGAAAATTACGCCGTTGATACCGACAGAATCTATGCCGCAGGTCTTTCGATGGGCGGTTACGGTACTTGGGACTTGATGGTAAGACATAACGACATCTTCGCGGCTGCAATCGCTATCTGCGGCGGTGCTGATGCTTCGAAAGCCGACCTTTTGAAATATACCCCCTTATTCGTTTTCCACGGCAGCGCTGACCCTACCGTTCCCGTTTCGGGCTCTCAAAACGTTGTAAACGCGATTAAGAACTTGGGCGGTACTTTGGTTGAATATACCGAATTTGCAGGTCTCGGCCACGGCGCGTGGAACCCTGCTTTCGAAACTGCCGGTTTGCTTGATAAATTGCTCGCGTGCAAACTTTCCGACAGATACCCTGCCCCCTCCACCGAATCCGAGGGTACAATCGGCGGTACTAAACAAAACGTCGCTCTCGGCGCAACCGCTACCGTTTCGGGATTGGAAACAAACGACGGCACTTTCTCGCCCTCTTATGCGGTTGACGGCAACGGCTCTACCCGTGTTTCGTTCGCTAACGACGTTGATACACAATGGTTATTGCTCGACCTCAAACAGACCTATACCGTTTCTTCTTTTGAAATCGCGTTCAAAGAACATATTTCGGAATATGAAATTCAGGTTTCCACCGACGGAAAGAACTTTGTTTCGGTTTACAACCTCACGGGCGGTGCTGAACAGGTCACCCAGACCGACTCTATCATTCTCGATGCTCCCGTTATGGCGAGATACGTGAAGTATATCCAAAAGAAACGTTGGTTCTATGCTCCTTGGAATAAGTATTACAGCGGCGGCATCTTTGAATTCTGCGTATATACCGACTCCGGTTCGCAAGGCGCGCAAAAATATTCGAACATAATTGGCACGGCGAAGACCTTCCTCGCAAATACCTCTTCTTCCGACGCCCGCTATGCGAACGTACTCAAATACTCCGAACAGTTGGAAGCATACCTTAAAATGCCCAACGCACAGGTTAAGATTGCCGACGGACTTTACGAAGCGATTGAAAAGAACATCAACGCAACTGCCGAAATCAACCTCGCATACCAAAAGTCCTATACCACCACAGGTACTTATACCGTTAACGGCGCAGTTCAATACCCCGATAAGAACGGCAACAGCATGACCGACGGCGCGCTCGCACCTGCAAACGCAAACTGGAAACACGAAGCGTATATGGCGTTCAACAAGAGTTCCGAAGATTACAAGAACGA
>JAGBUH010000230.1 GCA_017630915.1 Clostridia bacterium | reverse complement strand
TAAATTTACGTTCTTTGTATTCGGTGTAAAGCAAAGCCGCGCCGGTAGCACCGCCGATAGTACCGAAAAGACCGAAAATTGCGGCAAGACCTTTCTTCTTTTCTGCGTTTATAATGCAAAGAATAAAGAAAGTTACGGATTGAACCAAAAGCGAGATGCCGAGAATGGGTCTGAATTTTTTCATAATAAAATCCTCCGTTGATTATTTATTGCAGTTTAACTTCAAATATTCGTTGATAAAGTCGTCGAGGTCACCGTCCATAACGGCTTGTATGTTACCGGTTTCGCAATTCGTGCGGTTGTCTTTAACCAAAGTGTAGGGCATGAATACGTATGAACGAATTTGGCTGCCCCATTCGATATTCATCTTTGTGCCGGTGATATCCTCAATACGTTCGAGCTTTTCGCGCTCTTTAATTTCGAGCAACTTACTCTTTAACATCTTCATCGCGGTTTCGCGGTTTTGCACTTGACTACGCTCGGTTTGACAACCAACCACGATGCCGGTAGGGATGTGAGTGATACGAATCGCCGAGTCGGTCTTGTTAACGTGCTGACCGCCCGCACCGCTCGCTCTGTGGGCATCAATCTTCAAATCGGCTTCGTTGATTTCAATCGTAATTTCGTCGTTGAATTCGGGCAATACTTCAACAGAAGCGAACGAGGTGTGTCTTCTTCCGCTTGAATCAAAGGGGGAAACACGAACCAATCTGTGAACACCCGATTCGCTTTTTAAATAACCGTAAGCATTAACACCTTCGACCATAAACGAAACACTTTTAATACCCGCTTCGTCGCCATCGAGGTAATCAAGCACTTTCAACTTGAAACCTTTTTTTGCGGCATACTGTTGGTACATACGGTAAAGCATCTGCGCCCAATCCTGCGCTTCGGTACCGCCTGCACCTGGGTGAATCGAAATGATAGCGTTGCTGCCGTCATACTCGCCCGATAAAAGTATTTCTATTTTTTGGCGTTCGTATTCTTTTTTTACTGCATCAAGGTCACTTAAAACGTCTTCAACCACGCTGTCGTCGTCTTCCTCAATCGAAAGTTCGATAAGTGTTTCGATATCGTCAAAACTTCTCTTTAATGCGATGTAACGTTCAAGAGTGCCTTTTTTGAATTTTAACTGTTTTAAAACGACCTGCGATTGCTCCGGCTTGTCCCAAAAACCCGGTTCTGCGGTTTTGTTTTCAAGTTCTTCGACCTCGGTTTTTAATGTGTCAAAACCGATTGAATCGCCAAGGTCTTTTATTCCGTCGGAAAGCTCTCCCAACGAGAGTTTTGCCTGTTCTAATTGTAAAATCACGGAACTTTCTCCTTAATATTTCTTTACACCTTTATTATATACATAAATAGCGTTTGTGTCAAGATTTTTCCAAAATGTAGCATTAAATATTATTTGCAGAAAAATCAAAAAACAAACAAAAAAGAAAAAGCCAACGAAAAAATTCATTAGCTTTTAAAGCGACGCGTACCTATAAGCCGAGTTCTGTCGTGAACAATCATCTATCTTGGGTTTATGTTGCCATAAACCTCCATGCCACCTCCATAGGGGCTGCCGAGCAAGCATACGCCCCCGCCACGGTGTTGCTCCGGATAGGGTTTACATGGCTGTGCCGTCTCCGACACACCGGTGAGCTCTTACCTCGCCTTTCCATCCTTACCAAGAAATCTTGGCGGTTTATTTCTGTTGCACTGGCCCTGAAGTCGCCTTCGGCAGATGTTATCTGTTATCCTGCTCTGTGGAGCTCGGACTTTCCTCACGGTACGGGCTTTCGCCATGGCACCGCGCGATTGTTCGGTACGGTCGCATCGGAATTGTAACATATTCCTTTTATTTTGTCAAATATCTTCTGTCAAAAACCTTGATTATTTCTTATAATGGATATATAATAATTAAGTTAGAAAAAATTGGAGGTATTCTTCGTGTTAAAAGAATACGCATCAAGCTACAAAGGAAAAACAGTCGGCTTTGTCGGAATGGGTGTTTCCAACCTTCCCGTGATAAGGCTTTTTGCCAAAAACGGTGCAAGCTGCATCGTCCGCGACAAAAACGATTTGTCCGAAAGAGATTTTTATCCCGAGCTTGTCGGCCTCGGTGTAAATTTCATCTGCGGTGAAAATTATCTCGACAATATCAACGAAACACTTTTGTTCCTTTCGCCTGCGGTCCGTCCCGATTTAACTGGCATCAACAAAGCACGTGAAAACGGCACACGTGTCACGAGTGAAATGGAGGAGTTTTTCCGCCTCTGTCCCTGCAAGAAAATTGCGGTAACCGGCAGTGACGGCAAAACCACCACTACCACCCTTATCGCGAAGCTCTTGGAGGCACAGGGCTATAAGGTCTGGCTCGGCGGTAATATCGGTGTTAACCTTTTTGCAACACTCGATGAAATTACGGATAAGGATTATGCTGTTATCGAGCTTTCCTCGTTCCAGCTTAT
>JAGBUH010000229.1 GCA_017630915.1 Clostridia bacterium | reverse complement strand
CCGACACCGCCGACACCGAAGACGATGACACTCGCGTTATTCAGTTTTTTAGCACCGTCTTCGCTAATAAGCGGAAGCGAACGTTCGATTAAACTCATAATTTTCTCATTTCTCGTACGGGTTTATTGCATCAACAACTGCCGAATAATATTTTTCGTATGTCACAAATCCGGGCGCGCTGCCGGATGGCTTTTTCAGATTGCGAACGCGTGTGTAATCGACCTCGACATTAGAACTTCCGCGCTTTTCGCTGTAATACGCCGCGACCATCGCCGCTTCGGTATAATCGCGGTCGGAAGGTTCTTCAAGTCCGTTCGGGGTGAGAATAACGTGCGAACCGTGGAATCCCTTGATATGAAACCAAAGTTCGTTTCTGTCTGCGTTGCCTGTGAGCGCATCGTTTTGGCGGTTGTTTCGCCCCACGCGAAGCAAAAGTCCGTCGGTGGTAGTAAAGGACAACGGCTTTGATGCAGGCGTCTTTTTCTTCTTGCCGTTCGGGAGAGTTTTGTCGTTTAAATATCCGCCTTCGGCAAGTTCGATTTTTATTTCGTTGAGTTCGTTGGGACTTGCAGCGCGTTCGATAAACCCGAGAACGCCTTCGAGATAGTTACATTCGGCTTCGGTTTTCTTAATCTGTTCGGCAAGCATAACCGATGCACGTTTCATTTTTGAATATTTTTTATAGTATTTTTGCGCGTTTTTGGCGGGTGAGAGCGAAACATCAAGCGGTATCGTCACTTCAACGCCCGATTCATAATCCATTCCCGTGACTGAATCGTCGCCTTGTCGGATTCGGTAGATATTTGCGGTGATGACGTCGCCCTTGATTCGCATTTCCTCCATCGCAGAACAATCTTTAAGCTCGTTTTTGAGGATGACCAACTTTTTTTGCGCACGCGAAAGATGACTGCTTACCGTTTTTGTAATCTCGCGTGAGTATCTGCCGATGTTTACCGCTTCTTCCTTGCGCCCGAAATAATCGGTTAAGAGGGTAGAGAAGTTGTCATAGATGCGAACATCGAAGGAACTTCCGTACTGAGTGAGCGGCATATATGAATATTCAATCCCGTTTCCGTCTTTGTCAAACACGGCGTTAGCGACAAAATCGTTGTCCGCGAACCTATTTTTCAACTTATTAAACTCGGTCAACAAGACATTCGCGTTTGTTTCATTTATCTCGATATCGCTCGAACCGAATGCGTTAAAAGCAACCTCTCGCGCAACAACGGGCGAAAAACCGTAAAAATTGCGCAACAAAAATTCACTCGCAACCATGCCCGATTTTTCCTTGCACAACGCGAGAAAACCGCAATCGTCAATAGCGAACATCGAGATTTTGTCCTGCCTCGGCGGAAATTCGTAGGGAAGACCGACCATAATCTGTCTGACGCCTGCCGTGATATCCGAAACCGAACCGGCGGACAGAATCTTGTCCTTGTCGTCGGTGAGAATGATGTTCGAGTATTTGCCCATCATTTCGGCATAAATAAACTTGCGCTTTATATAACCCATTTCGTCGGCAGAATCGAAAACAAAACGGATAATACGTTCGTTTTCAACCCATTCCGCGCCGATAAACCGACCGTTTTGAAGATGTTTGCGGTAGAGCATACAAGTCGGTGTCGGAGTGTCGGGACGCGCGACCGATTCCTCGGTTATTGCAAGTATGGGGCGCGGAGCAGAGGCGGAGATAACAAAATTCCCGCGTTTTCCGTCGCGATACACCTGAAAATAGAAGCAGTTTTGCGAACTTTGGTGTATCTTTTCGATTCTCGCGCCTGCCCAATTATTCAATTCCTGCGCGACTGCCGCGCAAAAAAGTCCGTCAAATGCCATATAATCAATTCTCTTCTAATTCGTCTATATATGAAAGTTGGTTACTGTAAAAATGCCCGAATTCCTGTGATGGTTTGAACATAAAGATGTCCGCAATCGCACCGACTTTTTTTACTATTTCTGCTAACACAGGAATAACGATTCTTTCGGTGGCGTAGTGGGTGGCACAGATTAAGTTTAATCCTAATTCTTTGCAATCTATCATATGGTTGTGCATAACCTCGCCCGTGACAAAGGTATCTGCACCTGCTTTGAGTACCGCGTTTATTTCGTCCTTGCCGCTGCCCGAAACGACCGCAACACGAGAAACGGTGTCACTTGCATTAACCATGGGCATGGACTTGGCGTCAAGGTTCAACATATTTGCAACCTTTTCTGCAAACTCGTCAAAAGTTTGCTTCTCAACATCGCCGATTCTGCCGTAGGGAATGAATGTTTCTGCATTGTTCAAGCCCAATGTTAACGCCAACATGTCGTTCACTCCGCCTTCAATAATATCGAGTCGGGTATGGAACGAAATCACCGCAATATCGTTTTTTATACATTCAATAACGCGTTTTCCTACACTATCCGAAGAATTTATACTTTCAAGCGGTTGGAAAATTAGCGGATGGTGAGTAACGATAACGTTGCACCCCCAAACCCTTGCCGCGTTTATCGCTTCGGTTGTGCAATCCAATGCGCAGAGCACTCGCGATACTTGTTTGGAGGGGTTTGGTATTATCATTTTGCCGTCGTTGTCCCATGGTTCGGACAGTTCGGGCGGTATTAAATTGTCAAGCGCACGTGCTAATTGTTCGACAGTCATATATAACCTCATTATTCACAAAAAACCGCGTATGAAAGCGGTTTTTTGTGGGGTTTATTTTTATTTGTTGAGTAACTTTTTAACTTTATCAACGATACCGTTTGCATTAAGACCGTAATGTTCAAGCAATACGCCTGCGGGTGCGCTGGTACCGAAAACATCGTCGATACCGTGTTTTACAACCTTTGCACACGCGCTTTCGGCAAGAGCCGAAATAACCGCATCGCCAAGACCGCCGACAACAGAATGTTCTTCGGTTGTAACAACGTAGCCGGTCTTCTTAGCGTATTCGGTAACGAGTTCAACGTCAAGGGGCTTGATAGTGTGGATATCAATAACTGCGGCGCTGATACCTTCACTTGCGAGAATTTCCTTCGCTTCCATAGCTGCGGCAACCATAATACCGGTTGCGATGATGGTGACGTCGGTACCTTCCGCAAGAACGATACCCTTGCCGAGCTTGAACTCAACTTCGCCCTTTGTGTAGAATTGAGGAACTGCATATCTGCCTAATCGCATATAAACAGGACCGTCGTATTTGATAATTTCTTCAACCAACGCTTCTGTAGAAGCAGAGTCGGCAGGGCAGACAACCGTCATATTCGGAAGTGCGCGCATAATAGCCATATCTTCGCAGAATTGGTGGGTTGCGCCGTCTTCGCCAACTGTAACACCTGCGTGAGAAGCGCAGATTTTAACGGGAAGATTGGGGTATGCAACCGAGTTGCGAATCTGTTCAAACGCTCTGCCGCAAGCAAACATTGCGAAAGAGGAAGCGATTGCAGGGATGCCCGTTGCGGCGATACCTGCGGAAACCGAAATCATATTTTCTTCCGCGATACCGCAGTTGAAGAATCTTTCGGGATATTTTTTAGCAAAAACAGCGGTTTGAGTCGAGCCCGAAAGGTCGGCATCAAGCACATAAAAATCGTATTTTTCACCGAGTTCGGCAAGTTTTCTGCCGTAGGCGACTCTTGTTGCTTCTTTTTCAGCCATTTTTAACATCCTCCGCTGCCTTTACCCATGCATCGTAAAGTTCCTTTTCGGCGATAGCATATTCATCGTCTTTGGGTTCCTTACCGTGCCATGAGTAGTTATTTTCCATATAAGAAACGCCTTTGCCCTTGACGGTCTTGCAGATGATGACCGAGGGTTTGTCGCTAGCGAGCGCGTTGTTAACGGCGTTGTCAATTTCGTCAAAATCGTGTCCGTCGATGACTTGCGCATACCAACCGAAAGCGCGGAATTTGTCGTCAACGGGATTGGGGTTCATAACATCTTCAACGGCACCGTCGATTTGGTAACCGTTGCAGTCAACGAAGGCAATCAAGTTGTCAAGTTTGTATTGGTTTGCGAACATAGCCGCTTCCCAAACCTGACCTTCTTCGATTTCACCGTCACCAAGTGCGGTATAAACCTTCCAATCATAACCCTTGCGCTTTGCAACAGCCGCCATACCGCAAGCGGTAGAGAAGCCCTGACCGAGAGAACCCGTGGACATATCGATACCGGGGATATTCTTCATATCGGGGTGGCCTTGGAGCATTGCACCGAGTTTACGGAGTTTTTTGAGTTCTTCCGCGTCGAAATAGCCTCTTTCGGCAAGTGCCGAATAAAGTGCAGGACAGCAATGTCCCTTCGAAAGAACAAATCTGTCCCTCGATTCCATTTTGGGATTCTTGGGGTCGATGTTCATTTTGTGGAAGTAAAGATAGGTGATTACGTCTGCAATAGACAGCGATCCGCCCGGATGGCCGCTTTTTGCGCCGTATACCGCTTCGACAGAGTGCTGTCTAACCTTAGCGGCTCTTTCTTTCAGCATTAAAACGGTTTTCTTTTCCATTTTGATTTCCTTTTCCTTTCTGACTAAAGCCCGGCACGCCTTAACGCATCGCTGAAATACGTCGGTCTTGCCGCTTCAAATGTCATTACTTGTCCTGTTATCGGGTGGACAAAAGAAATATATTTTGCAAACAGACATTGACCTTCCATGCCAAGTCTGTAACGCACGTTTCCATATACCGTGTCACCTGCAACGGGGTGACCGATATGAGCCATGTGAACCCTGATTTGATGGGTTCTGCCTGTTTCGAGAGTGAGTTCCAAATGCGTGTATTCGTTGCCTCTTGCCACGACACGCCAATGGGTTGTCGCCTCTTTCGAGTTATGTTCGGTGACCGCCATTTTCTTGCGGTCGGTTTTGTGCCGTCCGATCGGGGCACATACCGTTCCCGAATCTTCCTTGAATTTACCGCCGACAATCGCTTCGTATTTTCGCTCGAACGAGTGAACCGCGATTTGTTCGGCAAGTCCTTGGTGCGCCTCGTCGGTTTTTGCAACAATAAGCAAACCCGACGTATCTTTGTCGATTCGATGCACTATACCAGGTCGGATAACGCCGTTTATCGACGACAACCTGCCTTTACAATGATAAAGCAAGGCATTCACCAACGTGCCGTCGGGGTTTCCTGCGGCAGGGTGAACCACCATTCCGCGCGGTTTATCGACAACCAACAGATAATCGTCTTCATAGACAATGTCAATCGGGATATCCTGCGGAGTTGCTTCTAATTCGCGTTCGGGTGGCAACTCAATCGAAATTTCGTCGCCAACCGAGAGTAAAAACTTTTTTTCTGTCTTCTTGCCGTTGACGAGAATCATTCCGTCGGCAATCAGTTCTTGAACACGCGCGCGGCTGATGTCAAATACCTTCGCGGCGAAGGCATCAAGCCGTAATTTTTCGGTCTTATCCGAATCGGTAACAACGTAATTATCCATTTTCGCTATCTACCTCAACGGATTGTTCGTTATTCGATTCTGTTTCTGCGTTTATTAACTTTTCGTTAGTCTCTTTTTCTGCTTTAAGCCGTTTTTCGACTTTCGCATCGAAGAAGACAACGTAAACTCCGAGCAACACCGCGCCGACGGTGATAAAGCAGTCGGCAACGTTGAAAATTGCAAAATCGACGAAATCTGTACGGAAAAAGTCAACCACGTAACCCAAACGTATGCGGTCGATCATATTACCCACGCCGCCGCCGAGCACCATCGCAAGCGAAACGTTAAGCAATATGTGACGTTTATATTCCTTGACGAGCAGATAAATGATAATCGCCATAGAAATCGCCGAAAACACCATGAAAACCCAACGGTTGTCGCTGAACATCGAAAACGCCGCGCCGGTGTTTCGGGTATGATAAAAACTCATAAAACCCTTTATAAAAGGGACAGAATCGCGGTATTCAATATTTTGAACAACTATATATTTCGTCACTTGGTCAGCGATTACCGCAAAAATTGCGATAATGGCTGCTAACATGTCGCCTTACGGCAACGGGCGCAAAGGTGTTGACCGTCCTCATCGGGAGTGCAATCGTCTTTGTGCATCCAGCAACGAACGCATTTTTCGCCGTCGGCGACCTTAACTTCAACGGAAATCGAGGTTTCTTCGTCAAAGTGTGCGCTGTCACTCGCTTTTTCGTTCGAAAGGGCAACCTTGCTAACGATGAATATATCGGGAAGAATATCCTTGAATTCGTTAAAGAGCTTGTCGGCATCGCTTCCTGCTTCGGTATAGATGGTAACGTCTGCTTCGAGCGATTTACCGATTGACTTTTCTGCACGTGCGAGTTCGAGCGCCTTCATAACACCGTCACGGAGAGTGAACAACGCTTCATACTTCGCTTCGATTTCCGCAAAGTCGTATTTTTCGTCAAACGAGGGCATATCGTTGCAGAATACGCTGTCGAGATTGTCGTTT
>JAGBUH010000228.1 GCA_017630915.1 Clostridia bacterium | reverse complement strand
GATTAACAAAGAACACCGCGGTATTGATAAACCTACCGACGTGCTTTCATTCCCGTTTCTTGAGTTTGAAACACCCGATACGATGACGCTTCTTGGAGATATCATCATCTCGCGCGATACCGCCTACCGTCAAGCAGAAGAATACGGACATTCGGCAAAACGCGAATTTTGTTTCCTTGCGGCGCATTCGGCACTTCACCTTTTGGGATATGACCATGAAACCGAAACCGAAAGGGAAGAAATGGAAGCAAAACAACGTAAAATATTAGACGAACTCGGCATAAAGAGGTAAATATGACAAAAACAGCATTTATTATGATTGCAGGTAAACCTAATGTAGGTAAAAGTACACTGCTTAATACACTTCTGGGCGAAAAGGTTGCCATAGTTTCGCGCAAACCCCAAACCACAAGAAACAGAATCACGGGCGTTTTGACAAAAGGCGAAAACCAATATGTTTTCACCGACACCCCCGGTCTGCATAAACCCAAAACGTTGTTGGGCGAATATATGATGAAGTCGGTCGGTAACGTTGCCGATTCGTCGGATATCGTGCTTTTTGTTGTTGAAGCAGGAACCGACCTTAATTCCAACGAAACGTCTGCACTCGAAAAATATAATGCATCGGGTTTGGACGTTATCCTCGTTATAAATAAGACCGATAAAGCGAACAAGATAAAACTTGCCGAGCAGATAATGGAACTCTCGAATAAATATTCCTTCCGTGCCGTAATTCCTGTTTCTGCGCTTTCCGGTGACGGTGTTCAGTATATTCTTGATGAACTTGATCCCTTGCTTGTTGAGAGTGTACATTTCTTCCCCGAAGACTATATAACCGACCAACCCGAAAGAAAGATATTCGCCGAATTGATTCGTGAAAAGGTGTTACGTCTTCTTGATGACGAAATTCCTCACGGTGTTGCCGTTTCGGTTGAGGACTTTTCCGAAAAGAAAGGACTTTTGTCGGTACGCGCCGAAATATATTGCGAACGCGAATCGCATAAACGTATCATCATCGGTAAAAACGGTGCGATGCTTAAAAAAATCGGTTCATACGCTCGCGAGGATGCCGAAGAATTGTTCGGAACAAAGGTGTTTTTAGACCTTTGGGTTAAGGTTAAAGAAAATTGGCGCGACCGCCCGTCGTTCCTGTCCGATTTCGGATTCAAGGACGAACTTGAATAATGCGCCATAAGATAAAGGGGATAGTTATAAGAGAAGCCCCGAAAGGCGAAACGAGCAAATTACTTACCGTCTTGACGAATAATTTAGGTGTGATAACCGTCAACGCGAAAGGCGTTAGGAAAATATCGTCGGCATATCTTAAATCTGCGCAACTATTTGCGTTTTCGGATATGTTGCTTTATGAGAAAAACGGTTTTTTCACGTTGACCGAGGCATCTTTGGTTGCAGATTTCTACCCGATACGTGAGGATATCAAAAATTATTCTCTTGCTTCCTATCTATGTGAAGCAACATCCGCTTTTGCCGTTCGCGGTGAAGAATCGGCAAAATTGTTGAGATTGTTACTTAACTCGCTTTATGCGATAGAGAATAATGTCGCTCCGCTTGTGCAAATCAAAGCGGCTTTCGAACTGCGCCTTTGTGCCGAAAGCGGCTTTCTTCCAGAAACCGACTGTTGTGCCGATTGCGGTGACGATATTACCGACGTTAACTTTCTTTTCCATATCATTGACGGTATCGCCTTGTGTCGCAACTGCGCGTCTGTCGGCGGCGAATATACCGAGGTTACATCTTCCGTCGGTAAAGCAATAACACACATAACGCAAAGCGATATGAGCCGATTTCTCTCGTTTAGAATAGGTGACAACGATACGGCGTTGCTCTCCCTAATCGCCGAACGGTTTTTATTGTCACACGCCGAGAGGGGATTTAAAACGTTGTCTTTTTATAAACATTGCCAAGAATTACCATGAGGTATTGTATGAAGGGCTTTTCAAAAGCAAGAACAGTATTAGAATACGATAAAATAATCAATCAAGTATCGACCTTTGCGGTAACTTCTGCCGCAAAAGAAATCGTGTCGGCATACGAACCCTCGACCGATGCGGTTATAATTAACCGATTGCTTGACGAAACCGAACAGGCGCTTGAACTGCTTGTATTAAAAGGTTCTCCGACGTTTTCCGCACCCGAAGGCGTTGTCGATTCTGCCGATAGAGCCGAAAAAGGCGCGATGCTCACTCTTTTAGAGTTGTTAAATATCGCGTCGATGCTTCGTGCTGTCGGTTATGTCAAGAAGTACCCCGAGGGAAAAGACCTCCCTGCATTGTTTCCGTATTTCTCGGCGTTGACCGAATCGCGCCAACTTGCCGACGAGATAGGAATGAAGATAATCGGCGAGGATATGATTGCCGACGATGCATCTCCTGAACTTTACCGCATAAGACGTGAAATAAGACGCGCTGAATCCAATGTTCGCGATATATTGGCGAGCATTACAACCGGCGAACATTCAAAGTATTTGATGGATGCGGTTGTTACAATCCGTTCGGGCAGATATGTTATTCCCGTTCGTGCCGAGCATAAAAACGAAATCAAAGGTCTTGTGCACGATTCTTCAGCATCGGGACAAACCTTGTTTATCGAACCCTTGGCGGTGCTTGAAGCGAACAATAAGTTACGCGACTTAAAGGGCAGAGAAACCGAAGAAATCGAAAAGATACTTTATGATTTGTCTTCGAAGGTTGCAACGAATGCGCACTTGATTCGCGTTGACCATAAAGCGATGACCGACCTTGACTGTATTTTTGCACGTGCAAAGTATTCGTCTGATATCGCAGGTATGCGCCCCAAAACAGGCGCAAACGCGATAAAACTCGTACGCGCTCGCCATCCGCTTATCCCTCGCAGTAAGGTTGTGCCGATATCTGTTGAATTCGGCGATAAAGAAAACGCGCTTATCATCACAGGACCTAACACGGGCGGTAAAACCGTCACGTTGAAGACCTTGGGTTTGCTGTCTTTAATGGCGCAAAGCGGTCTTTATATCCCATGTGACGACGGAAGTACGTTACCCGTTTTTGACGGTGTACTTGCCGATATCGGTGACGAACAAAGCATCGAACAATCGCTCTCGACTTTCTCGTCGCATATGGTAAATGTTGTTTCGATTTTAAAAGAGTGCTCGACGGGTTCGCTCGTTTTGTTTGACGAACTTGGTGCAGGTACAGACCCCACCGAAGGCGCATCTCTCGCAATCGCGATTTTAGAGCGTGTGCGCGAATCGGGCGCAATCGTTGCCGCAACAACCCACTATTCCGAAATCAAGATTTACGCGTTGGATACCGAGGGCGTTTTGAACGCCTCTTGCGAGTTCGATTTGGCAACGCTTAAACCGACTTATCGACTTATTACGGGTATCCCCGGAAGAAGTAATGCTTTCGAAATATCGCGCCGTTTGGGAATGGATGAATCGGTTGTCGATAGGGCAAAGGAATTACTTGCCGAGGATAATATAAGGTTTGAAGACGTAATTGTCCGCCTTGAAGAAACCGAACAGGATTTGCGAAAAGAACGTTCCGAAACCGAACGCGCCCGTGCCGAAGCGTTGCGAATCCGCGAAGATGCGATGAAATCCGCGCGTGAAATGCAAGAACGTGCCGAAGCCGAACTCGACCGTGCACGTGCTCAGGCGCAAAGAATACTCGATGCCGCAAAAACGTCGAGCAATCAGGTGTTTGAGCAACTAAACGAACTCAAAAAAGCCGATGCCAAACGTCTTGAACTCGCCCGTATCGAAGAAGCGCGTAAGGCGATTCGCCAAAATATTAAAGACACGTCAGCCGCAATCTCCGACGTTGAGGAATTTGAGGTCGAAGAAGAAAATTATGTTCTTCCTCGTCCCTTGGAAGTCGGCGACAAGGTTTTACTTGCCGATATAGGCAAAGAAGCCATTGTTAAAAGCATTTCGGGCGAAACCGTATTCTGTTCGATGGGACGACTTGAAAGTAAAACGAATATCAAAAATATCCGTCTTCTCGCAAATGCCGCCGCTGTTCAAAAACAAAAGGATAAAGGCAAGGCGCAATATACCCACAGCGTTTCGTCGGTTCGTAACGAAATCGACGTTAGAGGTAACACGGGCGACGATGCATGGTTTATTATCGACAGATATTTAGATGATGCGATCCTTGCAGGACATGAAACTGTGTCGGTTATTCACGGAAAGGGCACAGGTGCTTTGCGTGCGGCTTTGTGGCAATTCTTCCGTCAGGATAAAGCAAGAATACGCACCTTCCGCTCGGGCAGATATGGCGAGGGCGACCTCGGTGTTACAGTGCTTGAATTGAAAATTAAAAAGTAAAGAAAACCGTCGGAGATTATATCAAAATGATCCTCGGCGGTTAAATTTTTATTGTGTGGCATATAATGTCGTTCGCTTTACTTGACAAAAGTATAGCGAGGTGCTATTATGTTTATAAGAAATATTGAAAGTGAGGCGTATATATGAGTTCTGCGGATAGAGCATTTATAGAAACCTGTAAAGATATTATTGCGAACGGTACAATCGTTCGCGACGAAAGAGTCAGACCCCGTTGGGAAGACGGCGAACCTGCATATACCATTAAAAAGTTCGGTGTTGTAAATCGCTATGATTTGAGCAAAGAGTTTCCGCTTTTAACAATAAGACCGATTTCGCTCGAAAAAGCGGTTGATGAGATACTTTGGATTTGGCAGAAAAAGTCTAATAACGTCAACGATTTGAACAGCAAAATCTGGGACGCATGGGCTGACGAAAGCGGTTCGATAGGCAAAGCATACGGCTATCAAATGAGCGTTAAGCATAAATACCGCGAAGGCGAATTTGATATGGTTGACCGCGTGCTTTATGACCTTAAAAATAACCCTTGCTCACGTCGTATAATGACAAATATGTACAACTTTGCCGACCTTTCGGAAATGGCGCTTTATCCTTGCGCGTATTCTATGACGTTTAACGTGGTGGATAATAAACTCTGCGCTATTTTGAACCAACGCTCGCAAGATATGCTCGCCGCTAATGCTTGGAATGTCGCTCAATATGCCGCGCTTGTTATGATGCTCGCCCAAGCATCGGGACTTGAATACGGCGAATTGGTTCACGTTATCGCCGACGCGCATATTTATGACCGCCATATTCCGATAGTCGAAGAACTTATCAAGCGCGAAGAATTTCCCGCTCCCAAGGTTACGTTAGACCCGACCATTACCGATTTTTATCAATTCACGCCCGAAAGCTTTAAGGTCGAAAACTACGTTCACGGCGAAAAAATCGGAAGATTTCCTGTTGCGGTATAGGTGAATAAATGAAACTTGTTGTTGCGGTAGATAAAAATTGGGGAATCGGCAATAAAGGCGAACTCCTTGCAAGAGTACGTGCCGACCTTAGAAATTTTCAAAGTTTAACAAAAGGCAATGTTGTAATCCTCGGTTCGAAAACATTAGCCACCTTTCCCAACGGTAAGGTTTTGAAGGATAGAACTAATTTGGTGCTTTCGCGTAATACCGATTATAACCCCGAAGGTGCCATAATGGTTCGTTCGCTTGATGAACTGTTTTGTGAACTGAAAAAATATGACGACGATTCGGTTTATGTAATCGGCGGCGCAAACGTTTATGACCAACTTTTGCCTTATTGCGATACCGCCTATGTCACTAAGTTTGATAAAGGTTTCGAGTGCGATGCGTTCTTTGAAAATTTGGATGAATCGAACGCTTGGGAATTGGTGTCAATCGGCGAGGAACAAAAAACCAACCCCGAAACCGATACCGAACCCGATATGTCGTTTTATTTCTGCGAGTATAAACGGATTGACAAATGAGCAATAATGTAATTATCCGCGAATCTGACGTTAAGGACAGTAATGCGGTATATAATCTCCTTTTGGTTATTGCAAAACTTCATAAAGATGCAAGACCTGATGTATTTGCAAACTTGGTTAGCAAATACACACCTGAACAAGTTAGCTCCCGTCTGTCTAAATCTGACAACGGCGTTTTCGTTGCGGAAGTTGAGGGGAATGTTGTCGGCTACGTCTTTTGCGACGTTATCAAAGAGGGCGACGGTTTGACACTTTATATCGACGACCTTTGTGTTGATGAAGCATATCGCCGTTTTGGTATTGGTAAAATGTTGCTCGACAGAGCAAAAAGTTATGCTTTCGAAAAGAACTGTCGATGCATTATGCTCAACGTTTGGGAATTTAATGAATCTGCTGTGAGATTCTATGAAAATTACGGCTTTTCAACGCGTTCGCGCCACCTTGAAATGAAATTATAAATGAATACGGAGGAACGGTAATGATAAATATAATGCGTTTCCTTACACCGAAAAGTAACGTCGCTTTTCTTGATTCCGCCGCTACCGTGCGTAACGGTTTTGAAAAGATGACTTTCCATAAATATCGCGCTATACCTGTTATTTCGTCAGATGGCGTTTATGTCGGAACGATTACCGAAGGCGATTTGCTTCGTAGTATGCTCAATAACGGCGGTAACGATATGCGCGAACACGAAAAGGTGTTTATAAAGGATATTGTCCGCGATGGCTGGAATCCTCCTGTGAGTATCACTTGTACGGTTGACCAACTGTTCCACCGCGTTGCCGAACAAAACTTTGTTCCTGTTGTTGATGATAGGGGAGTTTTTATCGGACTGGTTACGCGAAAAGCGGTTATAACCTATCTTGCCGAAGAATACGAAAAATCAAAAGCGAATAATTCACAAGACGAAAAATAAAGAAAAAGGCTGCCACACCAAATGTGACAGCCGTATTTTTATATTGTGCCGGTGATAACAATTCCTATCGTTGACGGTATTGTTTCAACGATGCCGGTTGTTGGATTTTGAACCGAAGTTGCAGGAGGAACGGTAAGTTTTAAAGAACTGTTTTGACGCGGTATTATTAAAGTTCCGTTACTGTATTGATAATCGTTTTCTGATAATATCGCCCCGTTGACCGTTACGGTTATATCTTTAAGCGGTGGGGTAAAAGTATCGGTTATGGTAACGTCTGAGGCGGGAATATTTCCGTAGTTGTAAATGTCAATGGTATATGTTAATTCTTCGCCGCAGACGACGGTATTCGGACATCCCGACTTTATCAAACGCAGTTCTGCGAAACCTTCTGCATATACAGTTGTCGAGGCGGTGACTGTTTCTATACACGGACAGTTTTGTGAGGAAAATACAGACACTTCATTGGTTATTTCGCTATCGACCGTGTAGTCAGCGTATTGATTCGGTGTTGCTGAATAAAGAATAATAGCATTTTCTCGGGGAGGAATGACGATGTTACAAAACAGTAATTCGTGAGAAGCTGTTGTTGGTGTTAACATGCAATGAAAAACACCGTTTATAAAAAGCATGGCATCGCCGTCAAATGTCAACGGAGTGAATGTATTTCCGTTGATATTATATGAGGCAAGGTTGTCTGATAAATCGAGCGTCAACTCGTTTCCGCTGCCGTTTTG
>JAGBUH010000227.1 GCA_017630915.1 Clostridia bacterium | reverse complement strand
CGATTTCAAATGCGGAAAAATCCCGGGCATATCCTACGAAAGTGATGAACCGATTATTGACACGGAACGTGAAATTCTATTGAATTTCTGCGCGTTTCTTGTTAATATGTATCTGAACAACAAAACAAGCTAATTCTCTGCTACATTTTGAACGTCTTTCTCTGGTAAAGGGCGCGGAACGGGGTACACTCGCCGCGCTCTTTGCTATTGTGCAAAATGCACAAAAATATTGTGGATGTTTGTTCACATTGTTTTTTAAGAATATGTTATTCTTGAATCGTCGAAAGACAATAAACGAGAAAGGGAAAAACGATATGTCAAGAGCAATTAAAACCGGTTATTCGATCCGTTACCGGAAAAATGGAAAATGGATGTGGCACAGAACGCAAAACGGCGTTCGGTTGGTGATTTATAATTTTAATGAATGCGTAAAGTTTGCGCAAACGATTTACCGTTACGAAAAAGACATTGACCGTTGCAACGTGATTTCAAACGCTACAAAAATGCGCATGGTTGAAATGGGGTGTTGATATGAAAACGATTTATCTTGACATTGACGCAATGCGGCAGATTCTTTCGCACGAAGCGTTTGATATTTATATGGGATGCTTCAACGCGGTTTACCTGGTTCTTGCGGAACACGGTTCGTTTTGGTACGAAATTCATGACGGGCTTACAAGTGACGTTGTGTATGTATGGTATTCAACGAAGGAACTTAATAATTATTATTTGAGAATGAAAGAGGTGACGCCATGAGCAGAGATTCAAACATCAATCAATTTATTCCGCTGCACTTTTACGAAGTGGGCGAACGGTTACCGGATGATGATTCGTATAAGATCGTTATTTACAAGACCGGGTTTAAATCGTCTTTTGGTAAAGAATTCGACTTTGCGATTGCAAATTATGATTCCTCTGAAAAGAAATGGACTAACGACCATTTATACGAAATAGATAAAATCATCGCCTGGGCGAGCTTCTCGCCGGAATGGGTTACCGGAAATTATCCGGGGGAATGGGGGAAACAATGAGCGTTGCATTAGAAATTATTTCCATAATACTTTTAATTCTTGTGGCGTATAATGCGGGATACCGCACCGGTGTTCATACAGAAAGACGCCGTTTAACTGACATCTTGATTCAATCAATAAAAGATGACTTAAATCGCAGATATGGGGCGGGTGAAAAACAATGAATATAACATGGTTTGCCGTAATAATTGTAATATTGATATTAGCGGCGTCAGAAGCTTTAATCAAAGACGAAGATAACGACGACTTCGACCCCGACGATTTTTAGCCGCTACGGTTCCGGTTAAACCCTATTATAACCGGTTCCGTAACTGCTAAAGCGGTTAAATAAATATTTTTAGGAGGAATGAAAAAATGTCATTCGCAAGTACTGCAAAACGGAATTCCGATTCCAAGTATGTCAACATCACGGAAGGGAAAGAAAACATCAAGACCGAAGAACTGATCGCAAAGTTTCCGGAAGGTATTACCGTTATCGGGTTTACGACTTTGCTCAACAAGAAGAAAGAAAAGATTTCCGCTTTTATCTTTAAGGAAAATCCAGGTGTTTTCTTTTTCGGTGGCCGGGTTATGACGGATTTAGCCGAAAAGTGGGCAGCCGATTATAACGGTAATTTCGTTGACGCAAACAACGCGCTTCTCGCGGAAGGCGGCGTCAAGATGAAGCTCGTCAGAAAGACCAGTAAAGCAGGTAACGTTTACACCGATTACGAAGTAATCGAAACCGAACCGGGTGTTCCGGAAGATTTACCGTTTAACTAATCGCCGCCAAAACGGGCAAAACGGGCGAGGGTTTTAACCCTTGCCCGTATTTTTTATAATGAAAGGATGGTAACAACAATGCCGCGAATGAAAGG
>JAGBUH010000226.1 GCA_017630915.1 Clostridia bacterium | reverse complement strand
AGTATTGATCTAAAAACAATGCGTTTTTAAACTGTTCGGACTCTATGACATTATCCAAATCGATAGCCTTGTCCAAAACGGTCTTGGGCAAACCGGAACTTTCAAACATTGTCGGCAAAGCGCCTTCTTGCGCCGCCTGTATTAAACGTTCGGCGTATTGATCCTCGGGTATGCCTACAAACTCAACGGTTACGCCTTCAAATTTTTGTTCGAAATCGGCTTCAATAGCTTGCATAGCATCTTTTTCGTTCGAGCCTTCCGCCACAGAATACCAAACTACAATATCTGCTGGATCAAGAAATTGCTCTTTCTGTTTGTCGCGGTACATATTGTATACAAATATCGAGCCAATTATCAGAATAAGAGAAGCCACAGCAATTCCCGCGAAACGTTTTATATTTCTTCTCTTTCTTTCTTTTGCAAGGGGAACTATTTTTCTTTCGCCGTTTATTGCGCTCAAAAAGTCGGGAATGGTTTTGAAGCGCATATGCTTTTCAACAGCCATCGCTTTCATAACGGCGTTGCTCAAATTTTCAGAAACAAGAGGGTTAATCAAATGAGGCGAAACCACCTCGTCTTTGATTTTTCTGTTTGTTGATTCATCGGGCTTAATGCCTGTCAACATAGCATACAAAGTAGCGCCCAACGCATAAATATCGGTCCAAGGACCAATACTCTTGCTGTTATCGTACTGTTCTGTCGGAGAATATCCGGGTTTAAGAATAATATCAATCACTTGGTCGGTACTGTCCGCAAGCTTTGCAGCACCCAAGTCCATCAACTTAACCTTGATTTCTTTGTCGGAACAAATATAGATGTTATCGGGAGCAACGTCTCTATGTATAATGTTCTGTTCATGTAACGACTTCAACGCAGTGCCGACTTCGTTCGCAATCATCAACGCAAATTCTACGTCGATTTTACCGCCCGATTGTTCGAGATAACTATTTAATCCAACGCCATGAAGCAGTTCCATAACAATATATGCGGTGTTGTTTTCTTCAAAAAACTCAAAAACATTGGGGATACTTCTATGCGCCCCAAACTTCGCCATGTTTCTGGCTTCTGCAAGAAATCTTTCTTTTCTGTAATCAAATTCCTCTTGAGCTTTTTTTGTTACAATAAGGTCCTTCAAGCCTTCTGCTCTCGTGACGAGGCGGCTAATAAAAAATTCCTTTACAGCAACCGCAATTTCAAGTTTTAAATCCCATGCGCTATATACAATACCGAAACCACCCGCGCCAACGGCTTGCCCCAAAATATAGCGATTTGCAAGAATGGTGCCGGGCATAAGATGAACCGGTTCTTTGGGTTTTGTAATTTCAACCGTTCCACAGTGCGGACATACTTGAACCCAGTCATCATATTCTTTAAAGCACGACAAACATCTTTTCATGAACACTCACTCTCATTTCTGTATGTATTTTTCCCAAGAAAATGCTTCTCCGCACAACGGTACAAATATAAATTTACTTTCTCCGAGTTCGATCATATCGTGTATCGCCAATTTACGCGATTCCATGATATAATCTTCGTTCAAATACGTAAGACCGCTACTGTCGCCGGGTTGAAGATAAAAATCTCTCTTTTTGGGTTCATAAACAATCAAAGCGTGCTTTACCCGTGAAACGCCGTTATCGCCCGATACTACTATACTGTTTTCTTCGCTTCTGCCGATAGAGTTTTTGCCGGCATAAATGTTAAAGCACTCGCCAAAATGATAGCCACCGACACAAACAAGCCAACCGACAACAGGCTCCGCAGAAGAACGTTCGGTTTTTTGAGCAGTCGATGCTGCGTTAGCCGAGCTGAAATAGCTCATCGTCTTTCCTTCGTTACTTGCAGATGCGTTTTTGATAGCATCACGCAAAGACATCGACCTTTCATTTGTCGAATCACTTTCAACGGGAGATTCTTTTTTATCATGTTCTTCTTGCTTTTGCTGTATGTTGTTTCTTGCAGGTTCTTGTACAGGTTCTTTTACGGGTTCTTGCATAGGTTCTCTAAGAATATCGTTAATAGCCCCGTTATTGGGGATATTTGCGTCACGTTCGTACATCTCTTTTTTTACATCCACAGACTCATTCATTGTATCCTGTGAAGATGTTTGCCAAAAATCAAGCGTTTTGCCTTCTTTTGACTTAGAAGCCGAATCAGATCCGATGCCGTTTTGAGTTTCATATTGAGCTTCATCAGATTTATTCTTACGTCCTAAACCCCAAAATCCTTTTTTTTCTGATTTCTCCACGGTGCTGTCATTTTCCATGGGAGGCTCGCCGCAAAGCGGACAGGTTTTATATGTATCTCCATCAAAAAAGTGTGCGTTTTTACATCTAATAACGTGCATATCTTCTTCTCCCTAATCACTTAATTTTTATAAGTGCGACAGTCATATTATCTCTTAGAATATTATTATTCGCCGCGTTCTTTTTCGCTTTGATTTCGAGTGCTTGAACAGCCTCGCCGATATTGGTAAAATTATCCAGAATGCGAGCAATTTCAGGGTCTGTTACAACTTTATATAAACCGTCGGACATTATAATGATTCTATCGTCCTTCTGTAATTCCAACGGAACCTCAGAATAATCGATAAGTCCCAAATTACCAATGCCCAAAAAACTAATAAGTGCTTCGCCTCGTGCACTTTCCATTTGAAATTCCGTTTCATCAAGCAAACCCTCGTTCTTTTTTCCGACAAGCACGGTATGATAATTATGATCCTGTGTAATTTGAGCCAACTCACCATTTCTCAAAAGATACGCTCTGCTATCGCCAACAGAACACCATGTCAATTTCCTACGATTGATGATTACCGATGCCAACGTAGTTCCGGCTTTGAGAAGTTTTCCTTCCTCATTTTTCAGCAAAAAAACCATTGCATCTGCTTTTTTTGCAGTTTCAATCAACATATCAGAAGGTTTTGTGTTAAAAGAACTTTCAGCATAATCGGCAAGAAACATTTCCACAGCAAGTTCACTTGCCGCTTTTCCTCCTTCGCTACCACCCATGCCATCGCATATAACAATAAGACCTTCTTCTTGTTTCAAGCGATACCCAAAACTGTCTTGCTGATCATCTCTATCACCAATAACTGACAAAGCAGCAAGTTGAAACGCCGAGTTTTCATCTTTTATTAACTGCTGATCCTTATGATATAACATTAGATTCCCCTCCGTCACATATTCCAAACAGCTATGGCAGAATAGTTGTCCATATTTTTACCTTCACCATTTGCTTGGACAATTTTGACCATATTGTCCAACCATTCTTCTACCGAATTCGCCTTCTTTAACTGCAAGCACATTTCTTTCTCGTCTATCAGTTCCCAAAAGCCATCGGAACACAAAAGAAACGCTTGACATTTTTTCAAGGGCATGGGCGACATTAGCTCATACATATTATCTTCCCAATCAACGCCCATTACCCGCAACAAAATATTGCGTTCGGGGTGATTTCTGATTTGGTCCTCCTTAATTTCCTTTGAAAGAACCAACATTTGAGGAATACTGTGATCCAAGGTTCTCGTTTTAACCTTATTCCTATGGAACACATATCCGCGAGAATCGCCAATATAACCAAAATACGCATTTCTATCATCTGTAACCACCGCCACGCCGGTGGTTTTCATTTTACGTTTGGCATTACGTGCTTTTTGTTCCGCCATTAAAATATCTTGGGCTGCGGCAAATGTTTCTCCCACAAAATTCACAACGTCATCTGTTTTTTTGAACTGAGACTCGAACACCGAAACAACCAACGAAGATGCAACGTCTCCCATGCCATGTCCGCCCAATCCGTCACAAAGTATATAGCAGTTGTTTTCCCCATTTTGAAAAACACCCACAGAATCTTCATTGATTTGACGGCCGCCTACATTTGTAAAAATCGCATGTTTAAGATTGCCACTCATGATTTTTTCTCCTATACAATACCATGCCCAAGAATCGGGGTAAATACAGCATATCTGACGATGTTATCTTTGAAAAACGCCGTGTCACAGATAGTAGCCCCAAAAAAGCGGTTAATAACTTGCCACAATGAACATTTGGCAAAAAGTTTTCTTTTTGACATTGTAACATATAATTTCATAAAATGCAAAACAATTTCGCTTGACTTTTTGAATTTTTGCAGTAATTTTACAATAATTTCGTCTATATGGTTTATATAACAAACGCGAAATAACCGCAATAACTTAAAAATCAAAAAAACATTTAAACAGATCTATGCCGCAACGTACTAACACTTGATATTCTATAAACAAAGAAATACCGCCGAGGAGTATTTACCTCTTCGGCGGTACACAAATCCCAACATCGTATTGTATTCATTAGTTTGCACCAAGCATTTCGAGAAATTTTGATTCAAAAAGCAAACTTTCACCAATACTCCTTGCAACTGACATCTTTTTGAGCGATGGCAACGCACCATAGATAAGAAAGTCGGTTTCTTTTCTATATTGTCGCTCACATTTATAAACCCGATCATGTAAAGTTTCCGAAGATTCCAATCCGGTAAAACGAATTTGGTTTCGGTCTTGACATTCAACTCGGTCATTAAAATATTTCGCCAACCCGTTCAATAGATAGTTGGTTTTTTTACGCTTCCGAGTTATCCGACGATTTGTTTGTTTCGGTGTTTTCTTTTGAAGCAGTTGTTTTTTCGGTTATGCGTTTCTTTTCTTCTTCCATTATATTGCCAAAGGTTTCTTCGTCGATTTCAAGGCTTTCTGTGCCCACGGCGGATTCATCGGCAAAGGCATCGAATATTTCCTGTTTGTTTTTTAGCAATTCCGAGATTCTTTCATCAACCGTTTCATCGCAAAGCAGTCTGTGAACAAGCACGTTTCGTGTTTGGCCCATGCGGTATGCGCGTGAAATCGCTTGGTTTTCAATCGACGGTTTAAACTGCGGTTCGCAAAGCACCACAACGCTTGCGCTTTGAATATTAAGTCCCGTACCGCCCGATTGAATTTGTGCCGCGAGAACCGAACCTGCAGGTGCTTTATCAAATTCGTCGATAATTTCCTGACGTCTGGCAGGCGGTACCGAGCCGTTTATGGGTTCCATACATGCATCACCCAAAAGCGCGGTGATTTTAGCGATCGTATCAAGGAAGAACGAGAACACGATAACCTTTCTT
>JAGBUH010000225.1 GCA_017630915.1 Clostridia bacterium | reverse complement strand
ATCGCCTGCCAAAATCGCCGTCGCTTCGCCGAACGCAACGTGATTAGAGGGTTTTCCGCGCCTCATGTCGTCGTTATCCATAGCAGGCAGGTCGTCATGAATCAGCGAAAAAGCGTGTATCATTTCAATCGCGCAGGCATAGTCGGTCGATTTCTTGCAATCGTTATCTAAAAGTTCGCAAAATTCGTGCACGAGGTAGGCGCGCAAGCGTTTGCCGCCGCCCAACGCGGAATAGCTTATGGCTTCGTCGAGTTTTTTTGCTTTATGCTCTTTTTCGGCAAAAATACCGCTTAAACGCGTTTCGGTGTATAGCGCCGTTTCGTCTAACCGTTTTTTAAAATCCATTAGTTTTTAAAGTCCTCCTCGGTAAGAACGCCGTCTTTCATTTGCAAAAGTTTAACCTTTTCTTCTGCTTTATCAAGACGTTCGGTGCAAAGTTTGACAAGGCTTGTGCCCTCGTCAAAAAGTTTTATAAGGTCTTCAAGCGGAACGTTACCGCCTTCAAGCGATTTTACTATTTGTTCAAGTCGGGAAAGCGCCTGTTCAAATGTCATTTCGTTGCTCATTTTTTGTTTATCCTTTCTTCGAAACCGCGTTTTTTAAGGCTCGCAGCTCGGTTGAAGTTAATTCTCGGTATTCGCCCGATTTTAAATCGCCCAAACGGATAGGACCGAGCGAGATTCTTTTTAATTTCGTAACGGTTACGCCAACCTGTTCGCAAATACGGCGGATTTCGCGGTTTTTACCCTCGGACAGCGTGAATTGTACAACGCTCGATTGTTCGTTACGGCTTAAAAGCTCGACACCGACGGGGGATATCTTTTCGCCGTCAAGTTCACGCACGGCGCGAAGACGGTCAAGTTCTTCGTTTTCAACCTTGCCTTTTAAAGTGACGGTGTAAACCTTGTTTATTTCGCCCGACGGGTGCGCGATTTTGTTTGTCAGTTCGCCGTCGTTGGTCATTAAAAGCAAACCCTCGCTGTTTAGGTCAAGTCTGCCGACGGGGTAAACGCGAGTGCCGACGTCGATGATATCGGCAACCGTTTTTCTGCCTTTTTCATCGCTCATCGTGGTGACGACACCCTTGGGTTTGTATAAAATTATGTAAACTTTTCTTGCGCTTTTTTGTACGACGCTTTTTCCCTTGTAGGTGACGGCATCGTTATCGGCGTCGATACGCATACCGATGGTTGCCGTAACGCCGTTTACCGCGAAATTTCCAGCTTCAATCTCTTTTTCGGCGGCTCTGCGCGACATTAACCCACATTCCGCGACGTACTTTTGCAATTTGATACTTTCCATATTTACCTATTTTCCGAAAAGCAATTCGAAAAAGCTTTTCTTTTTTTCTATAACCGTTTCGGTTGATTCTAAATATATTATGTAAACTGTTTCCTCGTTGTATTTACAGATTGCCTTGCCGATGATTTCGCCTTCTTCTATCGGGGCTTGAATCGTTTCGGGGATATCTAATTCCACCGTCATGTTGCTGTCTTTCGGCAGACAGAGGCTTAACCCTTTTTTATTCGTCACCGACAAAAACATATCTTCGCTGTTGGTGACAGGGATTTCGGTGGTGATATCGTAGGGTTTGATTATTTCGGCAAGTTCAAAATCCTTAAAGGCGTTATCGAGCAATGTTTTGTGTGTTGACGTAGGTGACGGGTCGTGCAAAGTGACGGCGATGATATGCATATCATCGCGCTTTGCCGAACTTACAAGACATCTGCCGTCGAGTTTGGTATATCCCGTTTTGACACCCGTTGCGCCCTCGTAATTAAAAAGCAATTTGTTGTGATTGGTAAGGCTTCTGCCGTTTTCTATACCGTCATAGCGCACGCGCTTTGTTTTGGTGGAAACAATTTCGCAGAAAAGGGGGTATTGCATCGCTTCGGCGGTGATATAGGCAAGTTCGCGCGCGGTGGTTTTGTGATTTTCGTCGCTTAAACCGTGCGGATTGGTGAAGTGGGTGCTTGTTAGCCCCATTTCTTTTGCACGTTGGTTCATCATTTCGGCAAAATTTTCGATACTGCCGCCGACACAAACCGCGATTGCTGTTGCGGCATCGTTGCCGCTTTCGAGCATAAGGCAGTAAAGAAGTTCCGAAAGAGTAAGAACTTCGCCCTCTTTGAGATAGACCGAACTGCCCTCAACACCGACAGCCTCTTTTGGTATTTGAAATTCGGTTTCGGGATTGCAGTTTTCGATTGCGACAAGTGCGGTCATTATTTTGGTCGTACTTGCCATTCCGCGTGCTTCGTCGGCGTTCTTTTCGAAAAGAATGTTTTTCGTATTCGCATCAATAACTATCGCGCAACGCGCCGCGTTTGCAGGCATAGTGCCGTTGAAATTAACAATATTTATTGCCGATTCGGTGTTTTCGTTTGCGTATGCGCTGTCGACCGATGTTGCGAAAATCGGCAGAAAACCGAAAGATATCACCAACATGAAAGCCGAAAATACAGAAATAAATACAATAAAGCCCTTTTTGTCCATAAGTTCAAAGTTCACTCCTTAAAAGGAGTATATTAAAACACGGACATAATAATTCAACATATATTTTATAATATAAAAATAACCTTGTCAACCGAATTGCGAAGATTTAGACGTTCTTTTGTTAGATTTTTGCTAAATGCTTGACAAATCGGACACGAGGTTTTATACTTCATGTATGTTATTATTATAATAAATATATTTTGGGGGTATAAATTATGAGCGTTCTTGTAACGGGCGGTACGGGCTATATCGGCTCGCATACCTGCGTTGATTTTATTGAAAAGGGAAAAGACGTTATCATTCTCGATAACCTTTGCAATTCCAAGGCGGAGGTTGTCGATTACATCGAACAGATTACCGGCAAACGTCCTAAATTCTATCATATCGACCTGCTCGACAGAGAAGGCGTTAAGAAGGTTTTTGACGAAAACGAAATTGATACCGTTATCCATTTCGCAGGTTTGAAAGCGGTTGGTGAATCGGTTGCGAAGCCGATTGAATATTATCACAACAACATCACCGGCACTTTGAATTTGATTTTCGAAATGCGTGAACACAACTGCTTTAAGATGGTATTTTCGTCGAGCGCGACGGTTTACGGCAAACCCAAGAGCGTTCCGATAAGAGAAGATTTTGACCTTTCTACCACCAATCCTTACGGTACTACCAAGCTTTATATCGAACGTATTTTGGAAGATCTTTGTATTTCCGACAACCGTTTTTCTGTTGTTCTTCTCCGTTATTTCAACCCGATCGGCGCTCACGAAAGCGCACTCATCGGCGATAACCCCAACGGTATTCCCAACAACTTGATGCCCTATGTCACACGCGTTGCAAAGGGTATTCTTCCTCACCTTAACATTTTCGGTAACGATTACGAAACCGCAGACGGTACGGGCGTTCGTGACTATATCCACGTGCTCGACCTTGCCACAGGTCACTATGCCGCATTGAAAGCGCTTGAAAAGAGCGGTGTTTCGGTTTACAACCTCGGTACAGGTAACGGTTGCAGCGTTCTCGATATCGTGAATACTTTTGAAAGAGT
>JAGBUH010000023.1 GCA_017630915.1 Clostridia bacterium | reverse complement strand
TATAACAATATCGGTTACGGCGGACTTTCGGTGTCGAAAATTGCCGTAAAACTGCGCGAGGAATTTATGCGCGTGGTTTCGCCTCAAACCACCGAAGCACCGCCTACTTTGACGAATGAAGTCATCAAGGCGAACCGTCATGAGAAGAACGCGAGAAATAACGCCGACAGCGTTATTGTGGACAGCGTCGAGGGTTGCTCGGTTAAGTTTGCAAAATGCTGTAATCCGCTTCCCGGCGATAATATTATCGGCTTTATCACTCGCGGATACGGTGTTTCGATTCATAAATACGATTGCGTAAATGCACAAGCCGGACTTTCCAATCCCGATTATAAAGACCGTTGGGTTGTTGCTTCGTGGTCGGAAAAAATTAACCGTCAAACCGTGGGAAGTTTCGAAGCAGGTTTGAATATCATCGCAACCTATTCTCCGCATCTTATTGCTGACATAACCTTGGCGTTGACAGATATGAAGGTCGCGGTGACGTCGATTTCAACGCGCGAAAATGCGGGCGAGATTATTATTCAAGTCGGCATAAAATGTAGCGGCGTTGACCATTTGCGTAATATTATCAACGGATTGCACCGAATCAAAGGCGTGCGCGACGTTTCGAGAGGAAGTATATGAGAGCAGTAGTACAACGTGTCCACAAAGCCGAATGTGTTGTTGACGGCAAGGTCGTTTCCAAAATCGAACAGGGCCTTGTTGCATATATCGGCGTTTTTGATGACGACACCGATGAAGATATGGCGAAAATGGCGAATAAGATTTCGGGCTTGCGTGTTTTCCGCGATGAAGCAGGCAAACTCTCGCTTAATGCCTCTGCCGTCGGCGGAAGTGTTATGCTTATTTCCAATTTCGTTCTTGCAGGTAGGGTTTCTCGCGGTTTCCGCCCCGATTGTACCCATGCCGCAAAATATGATGACGGTAAGAGAATGTTTGATTTACTTGCCGAAGAAATCGGCAAAACTTTGCCGACCGTTACGGGTGTTTTCGGTGCACATATGGATATTTGCGTGCATAATGACGGCCCGATAAATGTTATAATAGATACACGGGAGCTTCGTAAATGAAATTAGTTATAGATAACCGCACGGGTTATCTGAACGATTATTATTTCCAAACACTTTGTTTGCTTTATTTCCCCGGCGAGAAGTTTAAGCAAAACGATACAAGCGATAATTCGGCGTATTTTTATCTTGAAGAAACCGATAAAGAAAATCATATGTTCGTTTCTCATGTCGTTCTTTCGTCGGGTGACAGAAAAGCCGAGGGGCATTTTTCGGGCGGATATACTCCGTCAATCCCGATGAATGATGATTTTTATGCTATGAATGCGCTCGGGAAGGCGTTTTTGGAGGCAGGAAATAATCTGTTCGGGTTCGGACTTCCGTGGGGTTATATCACGGGACTCCGCCCTGTCAAGAGAGCGAAATATTATCTCGACAGAGGGTATAGTGCCGAGGAAGTGATTACGCTTTTCGAGAGCGATTACAACGTGTCGCACGAAAAATCAACTCTTTCGGTCGAAACGGCGCTTTTGCAACAAAAAATGCTCGCGGACGTTAAAGAAAATGATTGCGGCTTGTATGTTTCGATTCCGTTTTGCCCGACAAGGTGCGATTATTGCAGTTTCGTTTCGTACAGTAATGCAAAACTTTTTGCGCTGATACCTGAATATCTCGAAAAACTTATGCGCGACATTCGCGACACGGGCGATATGATAAAGCGGTTGGGTATGAATCTGCTCTCGATTTATATCGGCGGAGGAACACCGTCGATACTTGACGAATTTCAAATCAACCGTCTGCTTAAATGTATAAACGAAAGTGTAAGCATTAACGATAATACCGAATATACTTTTGAAGCAGGCAGACCCGACACGGTAACCTTAGAAAAACTAAAAGCTGTCAAGGCTAACGGGGTTAAGCGTATCAGTATCAACCCTCAAACGACAAGCGATTTTGTGCTTAACGAGATTGGCAGAAAACATAGCGTAAAGCAGTTTTTCGATGCGGCGGAAATGGCGATGAATTTAGGCTTTGACTCGGTCAATTCCGACCTTATTGCCGCACTTCCGGGGGATACCGAAGTGAGTTTTAAGCAAAGTATTGAAGACGTTATTAACTTGGGTTTTGATAATATTACGGTTCACACCTTGTCGATTAAAAACGCCGCCAATATTCGCTTTGTCGGCGACGGATATTACGACCCCGAAGGCGATTTTGCACGCGCTTCGGTTGAATATGCGCGTAACAGATTGGGTGAAGCAGGATATAAACCATATTATCTTTACCGACAGAAAAATACCGTCGGTAACGCCGAAAACACGGGATATACTAAGCAAAACAAGGAAAATCTTTATAATGTGCTTATGATGGAGGAACATTCCACCGTATTTGCTTGCGGTGCGGGTTCTATAACCAAACTTGTCAGCCCGAACCGCAACGAAATTTTGCGTCATGCGTTCCCTAAATATCCTTTCGAATATTTGAGAGAGGAAAAGGGATTGGGATTTGACGAGGCGGAGGCATTTTTCTCAAAATACCGAAAGGATGATATACATTGAACGAAAAGATTTTAGAACAAGTAAAAAACGACGAACTTAATTACGAAACAACGATTAACGAAATTGCCGAACGAATCGTGCGCGATATGGGCATAAAACTCGTGCTTATCGCAGGCGGTTCTTGTGCAGGTAAAACCACCACCACACGCAAGTTGTCAGAACTTATTAACGCTTCGGGCAGAGTTGCGCACACCGTTTCGCTTGATGACTATTACCGCAATCTTGACGAGAGTGTTTATCTCCCCGACGGTACTCGTGATATCGAATCGATAAACAGCCTTCGCGTTGATATGATTGCCGACACTTTTGCCGATTTGCTTGCGGGCAAGGAAACGCCTATACCGATGTTTGATTTCAAGGTTGGTGCGCGTACCGACGATTACCGACGTATTAAACTTGGCGAGGGCGACGTGGTTATCATCGAGGGACTTCATGCGCTTAATCTTCAACTTTTCCGTGAAGCACCCGACGAAAGCGCGATTTACAGAATCTATTTGTTTGCTGACGCAGGTGATAATTCAGACTGTCGTTTTGTAAGACGTATGGTGCGCGATTCACGTCACCGCAACGCGAGCGCCGAGCATACCTATAACCTTTGGGACAACGTAAAGGCGAACGAATACACATCGATTGAACCCTTCCGTAAGTATGCCGACGTTACGATAAATACCTTCTTCCCGTACGAACGCGGTATTCTTAATGACGATGCGATTCGTTTGTTAAATACCGTAGAACCCACCAGCAGTCACCATGATAATGCACGTTCACTTATCGAAATACTTGATCGTGTACCGCAGATTTGTGACGACTATATTCCCGAAAATTCGTTGCTTAGGGAGTTTATTTAATTTAAAATGAACGAAGAAGTTAAAAACACTTCTGCCGATAAAGGCAGAAGTTTTCTCCGCGAAGCCGTAATACTGACAGTTGCGAATTTTGCGGTAAAAATAATCGGAGTGGTATTCAAAATACCGCTTACGAACATATTAAAAGACGGAATTGGTATATTTACCGCCGCTTATTCGATATACGCTATGCTTTTTATGTTGAGCACAAGCGGTCTTCCCGTTGCCGTGAGCAAACTTGTTGCGGCAAGTAATGAAAAGGGCAGAGGTATAGAAGCAAAACGTATCGCAATGCTTGCCATGATTGTTTTCGGCATTATCGGATTTGTTTTTTCGGCGTTATTGATGGTGTTCGCTCCCGACATCGCGACGATGACGGGACACGCCGACAGCGCACTCGCCATGCGGATTATCGCGCCGTCGCTGTTCTTTATTTGTGTTTGCTCGGCGATGCGCGGCTATTTCCAAGGGTTACGAAATATGTATCCCACCGCGATTTCGCAATTTTTTGAGGCGTTCTTTAAATTAACCGTCGGTTTGGGCGCGGTTATCTATGCTTCGAATATGGAAGCAAGTGTTGCGGTTCAGGCGGCGTGTGCCATAAGCGGTGTGACCGTAGGCGAATTTTTTGCGACCGTTTATATACTTATTTATCGTAAATTTTCCAAAAAGAGTAAACCGAACGATACCGTTAAAGAATCGGAAAGCGACAGAAAACTGTTGAAGTTAATCGTTCTTGTCGCGCTTCCCGTTACGCTCACCGCGGCGGCATTGTATTTTTCGCAATTTTTGGATACGCTTATCATCGTAAACTGCCTTGTCGATTCGGGCGAGAGTATGTCTGTGGCGGAAAAACTGTTTTCGGCATATACGGGACTTTCGGTGCCGATATACGACCTTCTCCCTGCAACCCTCGTTTTCCCGATTGCGACAAGTATTCTTCCTGCCATTTCGGGCGCACTTTCGGTTAAGAAAACCAAACGCGCCAATCATCTTACCGAACAGGCGATTCGCGTTTCGGGTATAATTGCCGTTCCCTGCGGTGCGTTTTTGCTCGTTACGGGACGTCATTGTATCGCTCTGCTTTACGGCGCGAATAAATGGTCGGAAGCGATGCCTATGGCAAACGGAAACGAACTTGTGCTTTTGGATGCGGCTTCGATTTCACTCGCGATTCTCGCTTTCGCCGTATTCTTTATTTCGATAGTTTCGACCTGCAATTCGCTCCTTAATGCATACGGTAAACCGCATCTTCCGTTTTTTGCGGTGCTTGTGGGTATTGCCGTGCTTACCGCTTCGGAAATCGCGCTTCTTAACAGCCCGTTGGGCATCTACGGTGCGCCGATAAGCTCGGTTATCTGCTATTTGATAGTAATGCTTATTGATATATATTTCTTGCGTAAATATTGCGGAGTGAAATTGAAACTTACCGGTATGTTTGCCCGTCCCTTGATTTGCGGCGGAATTACTGCGGTGGTTACATATCTTGCCTATATCGGTGCTAAAACGTTTTGGGCTTTGTGTGTCGGCGGTTCAACCGATACGAGAATTGCTTCGCTTGTGATTTTGCTTATTTCGGGTGTAGCAATGGTTATTACTTACGCCGTCACCGTGCTTCTGTTCAAGGCGATTAAGGAAGACGAAGTCAGATTGCTTCCGATGGGTAACAAAATTGCAGATATCCTGATTAAACGTAATTTGCTGAAATCTGAAACGGTTATCGAGGAATAAAAATGACAAAAGAAGAACTTTTAAATAAAAAGGAATATTGTTTTGACGACCTTGTGAGTATTATTAAGATACTCCGCGCACCGAATGGTTGCCCTTGGGACGCAGAACAGACGCATCAAAGCATTCGCCGCGATTTGTTGGAAGAAACCTATGAACTTATCGAGGGAATCGACAAAGACGATGCCGATATAATGCGTGAGGAATTGGGTGACGTGCTTTTGCAAGTCGTGTTTCATGCGGATATAGCAAAATCCGAAAAACGCTTTACTATTGATGATGTTTGCGACGATATTTGTAAGAAACTGATTGTACGTCACCCCCATGTTTTCGGTGACGTGACGGTAAGCGGAACCGAAAACGTTTTGGCGAATTGGGATAAAATAAAGCGCGAAACTAAAAAACAGCAAAGCGATACCGAGGATTTGCGTTCGATAACGCCGTCGCTTCCCGCGTTGATGCGCGCCGACAAACTCGGCAAAAAAGCGCGTAAAATGGGCTTTGATTTCGACGATGCCAACGACGCGATGACCAAGGTTTACGAAGAAGTTGACGAAGTCAAAGACGCGATTGCAAACGGAACGCAAGAACAAATCGAAGAGGAGTTTGGCGACCTTTTACTGTCTGTCGTTAACGCCGCACGGCTTGCAGGCGTTGATTCCGAACAGGCACTTTATAACGCAAACGAGAAGTTTTTGGCGCGTTTTCAAAAGGTTGAAACCATTTGCAAAGCAAGCGGAAAGACTTTGAGCGAGTCAACTCGTGAAGAAAAAGAAGGTTTTTGGCAAGAATCAAAGAAAAATCAATAAAAAATCGTCATAAAACAGAGAAAATATTCGAAAAAAGTGCAAAAAACCCTTGCGAATAGGGAAGAATGATGTTATAATATTTTCAAATACATTATTTTGGAAAGGAATTTTAATTATGAACAAGTCCACTCTCGTAGAATTCGTAGCATCTAATGCTAACCTCAAAAAGAAAGACGCTGAAGCAGCTGTAAACGCTATGTTCAAGGCTATCGAAACCGAACTCGCTACCGGCGGTAAGGTTCAAATCGCAGGCTTCGGTTCCTTCAAGGTTAAGGAAAGAGCTGAAAGAGTCGGCCGTAACCCCAAGACCAAAGAAACCATCACTATCCCCGCTTCCAAGGCTCCCGCATTCGTTGCAGGTAAAGACCTTAAAGACGCTGTTAACAAATAAGATTGCTTAAATAAGGCAGGGTAACCCCCTGCCTTATTGGTCAAAATTGGAAATATGAGATTAGATAAATATCTAAAAGTTTCACGTATAATTAAAAGACGTACCGTGGCTAACGAAGCGTGCGGTGAAAACCTTGTTTCTGTAAACGGCAAGGTTGTAAAGCCGTCTTATGACGTTAAGATCGGCGATATTATTGAAGTGCGTTACGGAAGTCGCGCTACCAAATTCCGCGTTGTTTCGATTTTAGAAACAACCAAGAAGGCAGAAGCTTCTGAAATGTACGAAGTTGTGGAATAAAATTCGTTGCTCCGTCATATTATCAAATATGTAAACGGAGGAACGGATATGAATTCAAGAAAGCATACCCTTTCGCTCGATTCAAGGGCGAGTTTATCGGTCACGGCAGTTGACGACGTGGTTAGTTTTGATGAAACGCTTGTCAGTTTATCTGTCGGCGATTCTCAACTTAATATAAGCGGCGAAGGCTTATCTATTAAAAACCTTTCTATCGAAAACGGCGAGTTGACGGTCAACGGAAATATTACCGCTATCGTTTATTTTGATGACACTCCGAAGAAAAAGCGTTTTTCTGTTTTTGGAAGGCAATAGAGATTGCAAGACGTTTATTTTCTTCATTCCGCGCTTGCATTTTGGTCTGTCGTCGTGGGTGCTTTTCTTTGTGCGGTGTATGATGTTTTCCGTCTGTTCAGGTTGCGCCGTAAGCAAAACGGAGTGTTGCTGTTTGTTTGCGATTTCGCGTTTTGCCTTATTTCTGCCATTGTTATGTTGGTGTTGTTTTTTAATCTTTCATACGGCAGAATGCGTGCCTATGCGTTTGTGTTCGCGTTAATCGGTTTTTTGATTTGGAGAATGACCGCGAGCCGACTTGTAATGTCGCTTATGTATAAAATCATAACGGCGACGTGCAAGGTGTTAAATTTGATAAAAATGCGCGTATGTGTTATTGTTAAACATATATTGCGCCGAATATATACAATCCGTTATTGCAACAAAACGGTTGCGAAAATAGAAGTTAAACGAAAGGAACAAAAAAATGACAGAAAAGAAACCGGTTCGTGCTAATCTTATAATAAGAGTGGCTTTTATCTTGATTTTTATATTCCTTTTTGTTTCGGTAATCAACCTTCAAGTGCAAATGAACGACCTTCGCACGCAACGCGATGCGCTTGTAAAGGAAGTTCAGAACAGACAGGACGCTATCGATGAACTTGAACTTCGTATAGCAACCCCTGTTGACGATGAATTTATAGAACGTATTGCACGTGAACGCGGTTACCGTAAACCTAATGAGATAATATTCAAAAACAATATCGCGGGATAATTTTGGGGGTTATGGTATATGGCATATTCGGTTGGCGAAACTGTTAAAGGTACAGTTAGCGGTGTGACCGATTTCGGCGCGTTTGTGCTTCTTGAAGACGGAAGCGTCGGTATGATTCATATATCAAAACTTTCTATCGGTTTTGTTTCGGATATCCGCAGTTTTATCAAAAAAGGCGATAACGTCGAGGCAACGGTTATTTCGACCGAAAACGGTAAACTTGCACTTTCTTTGATAGGCGATACAACAAAAAAACGCGAACATAACGAACGGCATGCTTCGCACAATAAATCTGCGCCAACAGATTTCGAATCTATGCTTTCTTCATTCAAAACTGCAAGCGATGAAAAGTTTGCAAGTATGAATAAAGCACGAAAAAGGCGCAAATAAAATATGAAAAAGACGCAAATAAAATATGATAAGATAAAAATCGGCTGTCAGCCGATTTTTATTTTTGTCACCGAAAGGCATTATGCACAAAATATTTACACCGAGATAAAAAATACTTGACATATATGTGATTGTGTGTTATTATATAGATGGACAGAGGGTCTGTCCTAAAAATAGAATAGGAGATGGCATTATGAAGATTAGAATCATCACCAAAAAGTTTACACTTACCGATGATGTACGCGAATGGATCGAGAAGAAACTTAAAAAGTTTGATAAATTCTTCTCCGAAGACACCGAGGCGACCGTCGCTTTAAGCAGTAATAAAATCGGTGAGCGAATTGAACTTACCATCTACCGTAACGGTTCGATTTTCCGTTCCGAAGTTTCGGATAAGGATTATAAATGTGCGCTCGATACCGCAATGGAAAATATCGAACGCCAGATAAGAAAGAACCGCACAAGGCTTGAAAAGAAATTGCACGTGAGAAAGGACATGTTTGCAGATATCGACCTTAACGAAGCCGAGGAAACTATCTCGGTTGTCAAAGTAAAACGCTTTGAAATGCAAGCGATGACGGTCGAGGAAGCGATTTTGCAAATGAATCTGCTTCAACACAATTTCTATATGTTCCTTAATTCCGAAAGCGGAAGATATAACGTGGTTTACAAACGCGATGATAAAGATTACGGTGTTATAGAACCGATTGAATAAGAATCATTGAATGGCGGCAACCGAAAAAATCAATTATTGAATTTTAAGTTCTAACAACAAAACTCGGGCTCATTTGAGTCCGAGTTTTGTTATGCTTTTTAATAATTTTATGCTTGATAAGTGCCAAATGCGATACGTTTGACGAGGAGATAGTAAAGCGAATCAACTTACTTTTTTATAACTGCCCTTGCTGTAATGTAGGCTCCAATCACTAGTCTGATTTGTATCATAACTCAAAGTTAAAATATCATCTAATATGCTGAAATGGCATATACCGGTATTCGAAAAACTGTCGGTATATTGGAAAGATGCTTTTCCATCAACCAAAGTTATAACTACATTTTCGCAACTTGCAACTTGGACAGCGGCACCGCGTACAGCATAAATGCTGAGTTTTAAAGTATTGCCTGTTTGCTCATCTATAATAACACAATGTGATGATGTGGAACTGATAGGTTCCCATGTACCAACATAATTTGTGATAGCTATGTTTTCTTCTTTGCTACTTTCCTCTTTGGGTTCAGAAACGTCAGGATACGGGAATTCAACATCCGCGGATACTTCATAATCTGCTATTGCATAATCGGAGGGGTTGGTATTGGGATCGTTTTCCCAAGAGTAGGTAATCACAAGACCTTTATAATATAAAACAAGAGAATATTGCCACACGTCATCCATTTGATTATAAAAATATTTCGGTTCGTTGGGAGCAAATTCCTTGCCGACTGCGGAAAGGATTTCGGGATATGTCATGGTTCCGTCTAAATTGTCAATAAGTCTTGCATCGCCATAAGAAAATATATAGTTGATTGTGCAGTCATCCATTGAAGATGCGCTGATACCCTCAAAAAGAAATGCTACTTTTTCTTTTTTGTAGTTTAGCATGTCAGAACCGGTAAAATAATCAAGTTGGTATCCATTACCCAACGCGTTTTTTACGTATCTGACATCTTTGAGAAGAAAGTCCTTTAAAATCAAATTGGACTCACTCGGTATTTCGTTGTTTTCGTCCTTGCTCGTTTCGATTTTAGAAGATTCGGCATTTTCTTTGCTTGTCGCATCTTCGGTTTTTGACGACTCTGCATTTGACGATTCGGTTTTGGATATTTCCGTCTTTGACGTTTCTGTCTTGGAATATTCGGTGCTGTGGCTGATAGAACTATTGGATATTCCGTTAGATGAATTATCCTCACATGCAATCAGCGAAACAGAAAGCGTCACAACTAAAAGTAAGGCTAATAATATTTTCATGTGTTTTTCCTTTTTAATATACAAAATCTGCGCTTGTTTTGCGCGTTATAGGCGCTATACGGTTTTTGCGAAAATTATATAACTTCGCGATTATGCAGTATAAGTACCGAATGCGATACGTTTAACGAGGAGATAGTCGGTAGAATCAATTTTGCTATCGACGTTTACGTCAGCGCGTACGGTTTCTTCTTCGGAAAGGTTGTAAGTCTTGAAGCAAGCACGTTTTACGAGGAGGTAGTCGAGAGAATCAACTTTTTTATCATCGTTTACGTCGCCCAACATAACGGTGGGTTCGGGATCGGGTTCGGTAACGGGTGCGCCTTCATAAACTTCAACTTCCGAAACGAAAATCCAACTCTTTTCACCGGTGATACGGAACTGAACGTAACGAGCAGCAACGCTCTTGTCGAGTTGAATTGTCGCGTCGAGAGTGTTGGTCACATCGGTATCTTCAACCGCAACGTCGCCTGCATATTTCCAATCGGTGTTGTTTTCCGAAACATAAATGCTGACACCGGAAGGAGCAATAATACCGCTTGTAAGTTTCTTTGTGCCGACTCTTGCGATAAACTTATCTACTGCATAAACTTTTTCGAGGTCAACCGTGACAGACGCATATCCGTTTTCGCGGTATTCTGTGGATTGTACGTTAAAACCTGCGAATGCGGGATCGCTGTAAGTACCGTCGGGAGACGCGCTTGAACCGTCGGTTAAGGATTTTCCGTTTTCATCGGGATAGGAAACAACGCCGTCAACCGAATAAAGACCGGAAACGGTGTAACCCTTGCCGAATGCGAGGTTGCCGTTGGTAACAGGAGGGGTGACAACAGGGGGATTATCAACGGGGGGATTTTCGGGTACATAACTGGATGCAGAACCGAAAACGCGAATATCACTTGTCCAGAAAGGCGTCGAACCGTTGCTGTTAGAGTAGGTCACGCGAACGAATCTTGCAACCAAATCGTCTTTGTTGGTGATAAGCGAGAAGTCTGCTTTTGTCCAACCTGCATCTGCGGTGCCGTCGGTTCTTGTAGCAGCGCCGATGTCTGTGAAGTTAGTTCCGTCGGTGGAAATAGCGACGTTTACGCTGTTTTCGGACGGATTCTTGATACCCCAAGAGGTGTTGCCGAACATATCGGCTTTGATTGCCTTGATGTTATAATAACCGTTTAGGTCGATTACGAAATTAACGGTTTGACCGTTGTAGCAACCGATTGCATGGTCATTACCGTTTGTTGCGATTGCGGTGTCGGTGAGTTTGCCCTTTATCGAACCGTCGGAAAGGAAGTCGTTCCAATCGGCATTGCCGGCATAACGAGTGCCGTCGGATGTGTAGTTCTTGTATGCTGCAACGTTTCTGTATGTAACGCCGTTTTCGGTGTAGCAGAGTTCGTTGAAAGGATATCCTTCGTTACAAGCGATGTTAGCAACGTTTTTGAGTTTGTTTGCGGTTGCGGCGTCAAGAGTGGAGTTGTATTGTGTCTTGGTAACGTCGATACCGAGGAAGGCTTTTGCCCAAACGAGCGCGATGAGATAGGAACTGATTTCGTTGTGGTGGGAATTATCGGTGTGGTGTAGATTGATTTCGGGGTAAAGGTTGGTCGCGATGAGGAACGCGTCGGCAACGTGAGCAATTTCATCAATGCCGTATTGAGAAGACAATCTTGAATAGTTGCCGTGATGTTTATATGCACTTGCGACGCGCAAAGACGCATCGGAGTTAGACGAATAACGTTCGTAAAGCACTACTTCACCGCCGTTTTCTTCGAATAACGGCATCAAAACGTCCATAGCCGCCTTTGAATCATCGGCATCGGCAGCACTGTTATCTTGAACTACGATGTAATCGTATTTCTTGTCCGCAAGTTTTTTTCTCAAATCCTTGCCGTGAACGGTAGTGGTACTAGCGAAATCTGAAAGATAAGAGCTACCTATTGTGCAGTAGGTGAGGTCAACGTTGATACCTGCATCTTCTGCGATGAACATAAATTTAAGAGGATTGTGGAAATAGAAGGTCGAGCTGTTACCGATGAAGAGGAACTTGACTTCTTCAACGTCGGGATAGGGAATAGCGGTATCGGTCTTGACACCGTATGCTTCGATCTCGCTGATAAAAATCCAACGCTTCCACATTTTGGAGTCATAGAATTTGAATCGTACGTAACGCGCGGTGACTACTTCCGAAAGCTCCAAGGAAACAGTCATAGATGTGTTGCCGTTATCGGTGATTGCCTTGTCACCTGCTTTATACCAGTTGGTGTTATCGGTAGAAACATATACCTGCATAAGCTGAGGGGCATAAACACCTGCACCTCCGTTGCCGTTGCCACTTGCGGCGACGTAAGCAACGAACTTGTCGAGTTTGTGAAGCGAACCGAGGTCAACGGTGATCGAACCACAACCGTTACGTGTTTGTTCGGCGGTGTAATCAAAAGCCATATAAGCCGAATTGCCGAATTTTGCGGTGGAAGCAGCGGCGGTACCGTCGGTCATCGAGGTGCCGTTTTCGTCGGGGTAACTGCTTGAAATAGTGTCTTTTGTATAACTTTTTCCGCGCGCAACGTTACCGTAACCGGCTTCGGAAGAAAGCGGACTTGCAGAAGCAGTGAGGGGGATAGCCGCCATACATGTCGAAAAAAGGAATACCGTTCCCAAAATGGCTGAAAACAATTTTTTGAGAGTCATAATAATTTCTCCTTGTTGTTTATTTATGGTTGAGTATTATTATCGGTTTCGGTTTCGGGAACGTTACCGTAATACTTATATGATTCGGGAAAATACGCGGCTTTGACGGGCTCGGGGAGTAGCAATTTCAATGCGATGTTGGTTTTTCCTGCATCGGTAGCGACACGGCACACCATCTTTTCATCATCATACGTAACGTCTATACCGTTGACGTAGTTTTCTAAAAGCATTACGGGGAAAAGATATTCGCCGTCTTCGTAAAGAATAGGCGCGGATATACGTATAGGATTATCATTGATAACTATAAGTGATGAATTTCTTGTGCATTGAATTCGGTTGTCCGTGCCGATTAAGAATAACGTGACGTTTGTGTCATCACCGGAAAGACCGAATGCACCTATTTCCGAAAGATAAGAAAAGGGGATATAAAGACCGTATTCGTTATTTGCATCTTCGGCGGGCATTTTATGAAGCACGGTTTCGTCATAAACCACGTTAAGCGAATAAATTTCGGTGTTTTTCGCCGTCGAAGTGAAGGAATAATAAATCAATCCGGTTATGAAAAGAGTAATTATCAAATAAAACGCCAAGAATATTATAAGTACGGCAAGTATCTGGGTGAATGCACCCGAACTTCTTCTGCGTTTCTTTGCCGCTTTTTTTACAATCGGGTCTTTCGGGTGGCTTTTTTTTGCGGTATTTGCTTCCAAACGGTCCTCTCCTTTCCTAAATAAATATACATAAATTTATTATAACATACCTTTTATCAAAATGGAAGAGGGAAGGTTAACAATTTTTTGATTTTTACATATTCTGTTGTTGCGGACAGCAAATATTCGGAAGGGGATATATACGTGAGCGAAATAACAAAGCGTTTTTCCGACGATGCAAGGAGGATGATAACCGCTGCTTTGCTTTCGGCAAAGGAGTTGGGACATTCCTACGTCGGAAGCGAGCATCTTCTTTTGGGAATGTTGCGAGATATAGAGTGTGCTCCCACAAAGTTGCTTTTAGAAAGAAACGTGACTTACGACGAGGTGCGCGATAAAATCGTCGGTATAGTGGGAATGGGTTGCAAAACCATGCTTTCGAGCGACGATATGACACCCGTCTGCCGAAGAATAATACTTCGCGCTTCGTTTATAGCCGGTGCGGAGGAGGCGTTGAGCGTAGGCACGGAGCATCTTATGCTTTCGCTTCTTCGCGAAGAATGTGTTGCGATACGGCTA
>JAGBUH010000224.1 GCA_017630915.1 Clostridia bacterium | reverse complement strand
CGATAACCTTTTTGCCAATGAGGGTAGAAGGTTCATAATATTTAGCGATACCCGAAACAACTTGGCGGATTTCAGAACCCATATCAAGTTGAAGAACCAACAATTTATCGCTGTTTTCTGCCTTGACGCATTCCTTGATCTGTCCGACACGCAAATCCACCTTGGCGAAATCGTCAATAGTGATTTCAGAAGGGACCTCGGATTGTTTTTTATCGTTCTTATCGGATTTCTTTTCTGTTTTCTTTTCGGTTTTCTTGGCTTCTTTTACTTTCTTTTCGAGTTCTGCGATGAATTTCTTTTCATCAATTCTTGCAAAAAGGATAGGAATTTCACCAAGCTCGACACCGTCACAATAATAACCGTATTTGCAGGAATCTTCAAAACTCAATTCGGGCACTTTGAAAATCTCGTTTATTTTCTTGGAGGTATCGGGCATAAGAGGATAAAGAAGCACGTTGCATATACGTATGCTTTCTACAAGGTTAGAAAGTACATTGGCAAGCTCTTGCTTCTTATCGGGATCTTTTGCAAGAACCCAAGGTGTAGTTTCGTCGATATATTTGTTGCATGCTTTTATTGTATTAAACAAAGCGGCATCGGCATCGGCCAAAAGGTAGGAATCGTATTTGGAAATTACGTCGTTGATACCGTCAATAACTGCCTTTTTGAGAGAAATGGCAAATTCGTTGTCATTTTTGCTGTTTTGGGGAATAACTCCGCCGAAGTATTGCTTAATCATAGCACCTGTACGGGAAACGAGGTTGCCTAGCGTGTTCGCCAAGTCGCCGTTTGTGCGTTTGATAAGATTTTCATAGGTTATACTTCCGTCATTAAAATAACCCATTTCGGCAAGGAGATAATGTCTTACAGGGTCAAGACCAAATTCGTTGATAAGTTCGTCGCCGTAAATGACGTTGCCTTTCGATTTGCTCATCTTGTCTTCGCCGAATAACAACCAAGGATGTCCGAGGACCTGCTTGGGCAAGGTAAGACCTAACGCCATAAGGATAATAGGCCAATAAATCGTATGGAAGCGCACGATATCCTTACCAATAACCTGCAAATCGGCAGGCCAAAGCTTCTTGTAAAGTTCAGAAGGATTCTCTGTGTCATAACCGATTGCTGTTATATAGTTAGAAAGTGCATCAAGCCAAACGTAAGTGACGTGTTTGGGATCAAACTCAACGGGAATACCCCAAGTGAAACTTGTTCTCGAAACACAAAGGTCTTGAAGACCGGGTTTGATAAAGTTATTTATCATTTCGTTTTTGCGCGAAACGGGGGTGATAAAGTTTTCGTGAGAATTATAATATTCAACAAGTCTGTCGGCATATTTTGACATCTTCAAGAAATATGCTTCCTCACTTGCTTTTTTACATTCGCGACCGCAGTCGGGACATTTTCCATCAACAAGTTGGGTGTCGGTCCAAAAGGATTCACAAGGTGTACAATAATTGCCTTCATAAGAACCCTTATATATATCGCCTTGTTCGTAAAGTTTTGTGAAAATCTTTTGCACACACTTTACGTGCTCATCGTCGGTGGTACGAATAAATTTGTCGTAACTGACGTTGAACATATCCCAAATTTCTTTGATTTGTCCTGCAACGGTATCAACATATTGTTGAGGTGTGATGCCGGCGGATTCGGCTTCCTGTTGGATTTTTTGACCGTGTTCATCTGTTCCGGTAAGAAAATACACGTCAAATCCGCGTAATCTTTTGTATCTTGCGATAGCATCAGCCAAAACCGCCTCATAAACATTACCGATATGGGGTTTTTTGGAAGTGTATGCAATCGCAGTTGTTATATAAAATTTTTCGTTCATTTCATTTCCTCCAAATAAGAGAAATTAGTTCTTTAAACTATGTATAGGCGCAGGAACTCTGCCTCCGCGCTTGATAAATACTTCGGGGGATTCGGAACGTAAACTCATAATAGGAGCAGTTCCGAGCAAACCGCCAAAATCAACAGAATCGCCGACTTTTTTGCCATAAGCGGGGATAATTCTGACGGCTGTTGTTTTTGTATTTGCAACACCGATAGAGATTTCATCGGCAATAACTCCGCAAATAACTGCTTCGCTTGTATCGCCGGGAACAGCAATCATATCCAAACCAACCGAACAAACGGCAGTCATCGCTTCAAGTTTTTCAATTGAAAGTACGCCCTTTTCAACGGCAGAAATCATACCTGCATCTTCCGAAACGGGAATAAATGCGCCCGAAAGTCCGCCCACGTGCGAAGACGCCATTACGCCGCCCTTTTTGACCGCATCGTTAAGCATAGCCAACGCGGCGGTAGTGCCGTGTGCACCGCAGATTTCAAGTCCCATGCTTTCTAAAATATCAGCGACCGAATCGCCGATAGCAGGCGTGGGTGCAAGTGATAGGTCTACGATACCGAAAGGGATACCTAAACGGTTAGATGCTTCTCTGGCTACAAGCTGACCTACGCGTGTGATTTTGAAAGATTGTTTCTTGATTACTTCCGCGAGTTCAGACAAACTGCAATCACCTGCACGGCGGATAGCCGAACTAACAACACCGGGACCTGATACACCGACATTGATAATTGCATCGGGTTCGCCAACACCGTGAAATGCACCTGCCATAAAGGGGTTGTCCTCGGGAACATTTGCAAAAACAACGAGTTTTGCACAACCGATTGAGTTTTCATCTCTTGTGAGGTATGCGGTTTTCTTGATAATCGAGCCCATTTTGGCGATGGCATCCATATTGATACCTGCCTTGGTGGTTGCAACGTTTACCGAAGAACAGACCATTTTAGTAGAAGCAAGCGCTTCGGGAATAGCATCAATCAATGCATTGTCGCATCTTGTACTGCCTTTATGAACCAAAGCACCGAAACCGCCAATGAAGTTGATGCCCAACGTATCTGCGGCTCTGTCAAGAGTCTTTGCGGCTTCTACAAAGCCGTCGCTATCCAAACATCCGCCAACGAGCGAAAGGGGAGTGATAGAAACGCGCTTGTTGATGATCGGAATACCGTACATCTTTTCGATATCGTTGCAAATCGGAACAAGCTTTTCGGCGGTACGTGTTATCTTATCATAGATATTGTTGAGGAATCTGTTTTTATCGTCGCTTACACAGTCGAACAGAGAAATGCCGACGGTGACGGTACGGATATCAAGGTTTTCCTCGCGTATCATATTTATAGTTTCAAGAATATCTTTTGTGTCGATCATAACAATCTCCGTTATATTTTGTGCATTGAATCAAAAATATCCTCATGCATCGCATGGATTTCAAGACCGTTTTCTTTGCCTAGCATTGCAACTTTGTCAACGAAATCGGTAAAGGGGAGAGTAAGTGCATCAATTTCTACAATCATAATCATAGCAAAATAATCTTGAAGAACGGTTTGCGAAATATCAATGATATTTGCACCGTATTCTGCACAGATATTGCTGACTTTTGCGATAATGCCGACATTATCTTTTCCGGTAACGGAAATAACGGATTTTGTTTTCATTTTTTACATCCTTTCGGTCTTTTTCTTAATTCTGAAAAGAAATCTGATAATAGAGCGGCACATTCTTTTTCCAATATACCGCCAACGACTTCATATTTATGGTTTAATGGATATTCAGACAAATTAAACACCGTTCCTAGCGCGCCTGCCTTTTGGTCATAGCATCCATAAACAACACGCTTGATTCGTGAGTTTACAATTGCGCCTGCACACATAGGGCATGGCTCCATTGTGACATACAACGTGCAATCGGTAAGTCGCCATGCGCCTAACTTTTTACATGCGCGGTCGATAGCGATAATCTCGGCATGGTGGAGCGCGTTTCGTTTTGATTCGCGCATATTTCTTCCCGTAGCGATGATTTCGCCATCTTTTATAATTACAGCGCCTATCGGCACTTCGCCACATTTTGCGGCGGATTTAGCGCGTGCTATCGCGCGTTTCATAAAATAATTATCATCTTTTATCATAACTCAAGAAGAAATGCCATATAAAAATATAACGCAAATACGAGAATATAAGGTATAATTGCGAAATTGCAAACGAAATTTTTCATAAAGCGTGCAATGGACAGCTTGTAACCATTGACATTAGGTTTGAGTAACGTAAACTTGTGATGTTTATAACCGTTATTTTTGTAATAAATTATTGCCGCTATTCCGCATCCCATAAATACATATATTGATAACGAAGTAATATAAAAAATAGCAGATCCTTCGGGTACAAGCAATGCTAAGGTGGAAATCGCATTGTTGATAAAATGAATTATCATCGGTATTTTTAATGAACCGGTATATTCATAACATATACCCAAGATAATACCGAAAGTTATTGCATTAACTATACTTTTGGGATGAACATGACCAAAACCAAATAAAATTGCAGAAATAATGATTGCGCCCCATTTACCATAGGGCAGAAGGTTTTTAAGTAATACACCCCTAAACGCCCATTCTTCAAGTATTGCAGGGAGAATAGCATACATACAAAAACACAAAAAAATTTCAAGTGGTGTTTCTGCAACGGGTTTAAGTTGTTCGCCGAATTCGTTTATCGACGGGAATAAAACAAATACAATTAAATTCACAATATAACTACAACCCAAAGCACCGGTTATAAATAACGCGACTTTTTTGGGGGCGGAGCGTTTGACGATAAACGCTTTGTTATCTTTTTTTGAATTTTTGAACAAAAGCCAAGCAATTAAAAAGGGAAGTCCGATATAACAAACGTACATCGAGATATCTAGCAGAAAGGAAATATATCCTTCGGCGTAATTAGGGTTATAATATAGAACTCCTGCATAAATAAAAGAAAATAAAATTTGAGCAAGAAATACAAGCGTACAGGCAACAAGCGCAATTGACATCTTGTTTCTTGCGCGTTTTTCGGTTTGATTTCGATATTCTTTTTCTTGTTGTAAAATTGAATTTACAGTCATTATTATTCACCGTTGCTCATTGTTTCGTATGAAAGTATAGCCGCAGAATCGGAGATGTTACAGTTAAGCAACCAAAAAGAAACGTTGTTTAAAAGCGTTCCGATTAAATCAAGGGTTTTTTCTGCGGTGTCTTTATCATTGGGAATGAACGTTTGTTGCAATATTTTTGATAAGGATTTGTCCGCAGTTATAGTTTCTATGCTGTTTTCAGCTCCGCGATTTAAAAAGCATATCGCTCGTAGAGGGACAATCTTATTAGAATGAAGATTCTCTTTACCGCCCCAAGGGGTTCCGCATACAAACGGTTTACCGTCAAAGAAACGCACAATTGGCTTGTCCCCGTTGATTATAGTAACGTCGTCAAGCACCTTTTTCCAAAGAGTGATGTGAGTAGTCTTGCCAACTCCGCTTCCGGCTGCGAAACAATATGCTTGCCCGTCTTTTTCAACAGCGGCACAATGAAATACAAACGCATCATAAAAGGGAAGTTGCTTTGCTATGTTGCGGTATATACAAACACTTTCGATAAAGCCGTCAGTAAATGATTCGCCGGAAGCAATACGTTCTTTTTCGAATTCTTCTTTTGAAACCTCGATGGAAAAATCATAGCGGTCGCTTTTGATGATATAATCCGCGCACTGATGCATCACAAAATCGAATTTATTGTTTATTGCAATTTTAATGTCAGCGATTTTAAGTATAAACAAAACTAACCTCGGCTATCAAAATGACAAGAAAAAATTGACATCTTTATAATCTTTGTTATTATAACACAGTTTATTTTAAATTACAATAGATTTAAAAAATCCGCCCGAAGAATTTCGGTCGGATTTTTTTGCTGTATAAACTTAATTACTTATACAGGACTGCCGCATGCGATGCAGACAGCAAAAGAGGGAAATTACAAATTCAACAAATCCTTCCAGTCGTTTTCTTTTGTGTTTAGGATTTTTTCAAATTCTTTAACTCGTTCTTGGCAAGAGTTTGCTCGTTGTATATCATTTTCGTTTTTCCATCGTTCAACAAGTGCCTTGTAATGATTTAATTCATACAAAAGTAAAGATTGCATATTATCAAATGAAACAGGGCTAATATATTGAGCTCGAGAATCATAAGCAGCACCGACGTGTTCCAACGTATCGTGTACAAAAAACAGTACACCCTCTTCTCTATCCAAAAATATTGAAAAACTGTCGTAGCCAAGTTCAAACTTGCGTTTTAATTTATATCCAACAATTGTTTCTACTCCACTATTATCCATAGAAATGGAACATAAATGCTTGCAGTGGGGTGGCAATACAAGTGCAGTATCTTCTTTATGACTATTGCTTTCTATATTTATTTCTCTCTTAATCTGTTTATTAATTGCATATGGTGTTAATTCATATATAAACCATATGATAGAAATAATTGAACCTGTTATAGCGGCAATAGAACAAACAACCATTAAAACATAAACATAATTTGCAATAACTTCTGGAAGAAACAGTGCAAGTATCATTACATTAAAAGCGCTTGCAAAGCCGTAAACAGCCATATTCATTCCAATTCGTTTAATTCTGCTTTTTGTGTTTTTAAAAAGAAACATAAACTCACCTCTTAAAATTATTATAGCAAAAACGAATTTCTTTGCAATAGATATACAAAAATCCATCTGCCGATTTCTCATCAGAGGGATTTTTTGCTTTATAAATCTAATTACTTAGATTCCTTGATTGCAGCCTGAGTCGCCAAAGTTTGCAGGGGGAATTATGTATTGGGGCGAAATTGTCGCCCCTTTCTTTCGGTTGCCCTCCACATTCATAGGAATGGGAGAGTCGCCGCCAAAGTCACCACGAAGATACCACCTGAAGCAGTCCTTTGAAACCTCAATTTTCTCCACAAAGGCTTCTATAACGCTTTCGGGGATATCGCCGTCGGTATCAAAGTTTGTATATTGCTCCAAGGCATAGCGGAGAACGGTGATTTTGCTTTCGTAGTCGATTTCTTCCTCCTCGGTTGACTCAACTACAGGTGTCAGCGCCTCGATTTCCGCCTTGAGCTTATCAATCTGCCTATCCACATCTGCACGTGCTTCTTGGTAGTCCTCACGGGTAATATCACAATTACTGAGCAGATCCACAAGATTTCTGCGTTTTGTGTTGGCTCTGTCAAGCTCACGGTGCTTTTGCTCTATTAACTTTGAATTATCTTGTACCTGCACCTCGGTGTCGCCGATATGCTCCTTAAGCAAGGAGTTTGCTATCTCCAACACCTTTTGCTTGTTTGTAAGGAAGTG